>JAGBLC010000194.1 GCA_017635615.1 Prevotella sp. | reverse complement strand
GTCAGGGCGAAGGTCTCTACCTCGCTGCCCAGGGTGCGGCGGATGAGCTCCGTACCAGTGGTCATGTTGCCCCACTGGTCGTTGCCGCCGAGCTGCAGCTTCACACCTTTGTGCTGGTAGAGCCAGAGAAAGTCGTAGCCCTGCAGCAGCTGATAGGTGAACTCGGTGAACGACAGTCCGTCGCGGGCCGTTCCGTTGAGACGCTGCTGCACGCTGTCCTTCGCCATCATATAGTTGACGGTGATGTGCTTGCCCACCTCGCGGGCGAAGTCGAGGAAGGTGAAGTCTTTCATCCAGTCGTAGTTGTTCACCATCTCGGCGGCATTAGGTTCCTTCGACTCGAAGTCGAGAAACTTGGCTACCTGTGCCTTGATGCACTCCTGGTTGTGGCGGAGCGTCTCGTCGTTGAGCAGGTTGCGCTCCTGGCTTTTACCCGACGGGTCGCCAATCATCCCTGTGGCACCGCCAACGAGGATGATAGGCTTATGGCCGCAACGCTGCAGGTGGCGCAGCATCATGATGCCGCAGAGGTGACCTATGTGGAGAGAGTCGGCCGTCGGGTCGGTACCGAGGTAGGCCGTTACCATTTCTTTCTGTAAGAGTTCTTCTGTTCCTGGCATCATCTGTGCCAACATTCCGCGCCAGCGCAGTTCTTCTACAAAATTCTTCATATCTGTTGATTTATTTGTTTTCTGGGATTGATTGCGATTATTGGAATTGATTGTAATTATTTGGGATTCTGGGATTTGGGGATTAAGGAACGGGATCGTAGCCAGAGCCGCCCCAGGGATGGCAACGCAGGATGCGACGGACGGCGAGGTAGAGCCCTTTCAGAGGTCCATGCTTGCGTAGTGCCTCCTTGGCATATTCCGAACAGGTGGGTGTGAAGCGGCACGAGGGAGGCGTGAAGGGCGAAATACACCGCTGATAAAAGACGATGGGCACGACGAGCAGCCATGTGAGCAACAGGCCTACGGTGTGCCTCGCTTTCTTCCAGGCTTCGCGGGTTGCAGCTCCGATGTTCATGTTTCCTCCTCAGAAAGCATCGCTTTTGTCTCTTCCTGAACAGACGACTCATTGATACGGACGAGCAGTTTCCTGACCCGCTTCTCCACCTGCCGTGTGTCGTAGTGCTTGTCATCGAGCCACACGAAGGCGATGTCGGCATGCGTCTTCTCGGGCAGCGAGAGCATCTGTTTGTTCAGCCGAAAGGCTTCGCGCAGCTGCCGCTTCACGCGGTTGCGGTCGACGGCATGCTTGAAGTGGCGTTTCGGCACGCTCACCAAGACGCTTGCCACCGGCTGGTTCTCCTCATGTTTGCGTATATGGTAGATAGCTCTCACGGGGAAGGCGACGATGCTCTTTCCGCCATCAAAGAGGGCCCTGATGGCGCTGAGATGCTTGATTCGTTCTTTTTTTCCCAGTGTGAACATTCTTATTTCTTGCTCTTTTTCGAGAGATAGGCTTTCAGAGCACCCGTCATCGAAGGATACTCTTTCGAGGGTGCCTCTATCTCCACCTTCAGCCCAGCCTCGTGGGCTGCCTTGGCCGTCTGCGGACCGAAGGTAGCCACGACGACGTCGTTGCGCTCGTCGCCGAACGTCTTCTTGAAGGCATTGATGCCGGCAGGACTGAAGAAGATGCACATGTCGTAGTCGAAAGCCTTGACCTCCTCCTCGGTGAAGTCGTTGCTCACGGTGCGATACATCACACAGTCGGTATGGTTGAGCTTCTTGGCGTCGAGCATCTCCTTGACGCTGCCGTCGTGGACGTTGCTCATCGGCACAAGATATTTCTCCGACTTATGCTTCACCATCAGCGGCACGAGGTCGGCTATCTTTCCAGTCGTTCCGAAGAACACCTTGCGCTTGCGGTATTGCACATACTTCTGAATATAGAGGGCTATCTGCTCCGTCACGCAGAAATACTTCATTTCCTCTGTGATGGCCAGGCGCATCTCTTTCATCAGGTTGAAATAGTTGTCGATGGCGTGACGCGAGGTGAACACGACGGCAGTATGTCCTGTCAGACTTACCTTCTGCTGACGGAATTCCTTGGAGGTGAGCCCTTCAACCTTAATGAAGGGACGGAACACAAGTTCTACGCCAAGCTCTTCGACAATGTCGTAGTATGGCGACTTCTCACTGGAAGGTTTCGGCTGCGATACGAGTATCTTCTTGACCATGAATTTGTCCTAAAAATTTATTTTCAAATAGTCCACAATAATAACCAAAACTCCCGCAAGCGAAAGCAATGGTATGATTTCGAGGGTGCAAAAGTACAAAATTATTTGCAAAGGAATGCTATTCTGCCTGAAAAATATAACATAACATTTGTAAAATGTAGAAATTTTCACTAAAATTAGGAGAACAATGACACAAATCAGGGTGGTTTGCATCGGCAGGTTAAAGTAGCATTGCAGCATGACGAGCGGGAAGAGTACGATGCCCATCATGGCGGTGAGAAAGAGCTGCGACTTGAACCACTGCTCGTTTTGTTTTCTGTCGAAAAAGATAGAGTTGACAATCTCGTAGAGCAGTGCCTTCAGCAGATAGTAGGCGACGAAGCAGCCGGTGAAGATAGCCACCAGGTGGTATTGCGCCTTCAGGAAGAAGGTGCTGCCCACCATCTCAAGTGTATAGAAGAAGGCTATGAGTGCCAGCATCAGACATGTCTGCCCGACGAAGAACAGCTGTATGCGCAGTTCGCTGGTTGTCTCTGTCAGCGCTGTTGTATTCTCGCTGTGTCTGACGAAGAAGAAGTCTTTGGCCTGCCTGACAATAAAGGAGAGACTCCTCGAGATGGCGATGAGCGAAAAGACGAAGCAAGCCAGGATCAGTCCGGTGATGACGTCATCGTTGCTCATGCTGTAAGGCTTCGGGTCACCGGCCACACCGTATCGGCCGCCCTCGACATCAGCGCTCAGTAGCGAGTCGTTGGCAAAGAAGTGCTCTTTGTAGTAGAGCGGCATTTCCACTTCGTCTTTGTAGCTTTTCCCCTTGTCGTGTCCGGGCAGGTGGAGCGTATCGGGCCGTTGGCTCAGGTGCGTGTTCTCTGGGTGGAAGTTGGCTTGTATGGCAGAGTCCTGCTGTGCCGGTGTGGCATCGGATGGCAGCTGTCGCAACACCTGATAGGGTGTCAGCTTCTTCGTCCGCGTCGCAGGCTGGCTGACGACGGAGGGACCCTCCTCCGTTGTCAGCTGCTCCGCCGTTGCCTCTGCCGCCGGCTGCGCATGGTGCAAAGTATCTTGCTGTAAAATCATCCTACCTCAACCGTCTAAATGCTTAATGCTTAATTCTTCATTCCCAGAAATTCTTCATTCTTCATTTCCAGAAATTCTTCATTCTTCATTCTTCATTCTTCAGTCCCAGCTCCCTTCTGATTTCCTCCACGCGGTCGAGCTTCTCCCATGTGAAGAGCTCCACCTCGATGGTTTTCTCCTCATGGTAGCGGCTGGTGAACGTCTTCTTGACCACCTCGTTCTTTCTACCCACATGACCGTAAGCTGCCGTCTCGGCGAAGATGGGCTGGCGCAGTTTCAGCGTGCGCTCGATGGCTTTCGGGCGCAGGTCGAAGAGTCGGGCGATGGCCTCAGCTATCTCGCCGTCGGTCTTGTCAACATGACTCTTGCCGTAGGTGTTGACATAGATATTGACGGGCTTGGCCACACCGATGGCATAGCTTATCTGCACCAGCATCTCGTCGCTCACGCCGGCAGCCACCATGTTCTTGGCGATATATCGGGCTGCATAAGCCGCCGAACGGTCCACCTTGCTCGAGTCTTTCCCCGAGAAGGCACCACCGCCGTGAGCGCCCTTGCCGCCGTAGGTGTCAACGATAATCTTACGCCCCGTCAGTCCGGTGTCACCGTGAGGTCCGCCGATGACGAACTTCCCGGTGGGGTTCACCAAGTATTTGATTTTGTCGTTGAAGAGCTGCAGCACTTTCTCCGAATGTATCTGCTTCTTCACGCGCGGTATTAAGATATGTATCACGTCGTGGCGAATACGGTCGAGCATCATCTCGTCGGCCTTATCCTGCGAGCCGGCCTCCTCGACGGTGACGAAGTCGTCGTGCTGTGTGGAGACGACGATGGTGTCGATGCGCTGCGGGACGCCGTCGTCGCTATACTCTACCGTCACCTGACTCTTGGCATCAGGCCGCAGATAGGTCATCACATTGCCCTCCTTGCGGATGTCGGCCAGCGTGCGCATGAGCAGATGGGCCAGATCGAGCGTCACGGGCATGTAGTTCTCCGTCTCGTTGACGGCATAGCCGAACATCATGCCCTGATCGCCGGCTCCCTGCTCTTCTTCCTCCTCGCGGTCGACACCGCGGTTGATGTCGTCGCTCTGCTCGTGGATAGCACTGAGGATGCCGCACGAGTTGGCGTCGAACTGATAGTCCGACTTGGTATAGCCGATGCGGTTGATGGCCTTACGGGCCAACGTCTGCAGGTCTACATACTCACTGCTACGCACCTCGCCGGCGATGACCACCTGACCTGTCGTAACGAGTGTCTCCACGGCTACGCGGGCCTGCGGGTCGTAGGCCAGCAGCTGGTCGAGGATGGTGTCTGAAATCTGGTCGGCCACTTTGTCGGGATGGCCCTCTGAAACTGACTCTGATGAAAACAAATATGCCATAATCTTGTTGTTATTTCGTTTTTGGGCTGCAAAGTTACGAATAAGCGAGCGAAAAGACAAGAAAAAGCAAAGAAAAGTTTGCTTTTTCGGGCTTTTCCGAGCGAACGTACCTTATCCAAAGTTACGAAAAATTGAGAGCAGAAAATAAAATCGTTTATTTCTTTCAAAGAATGCTGCCGGGGAACATTCACATGCTCCCCGGCAGCCACAAATGAACAAAAAACTATTTACTTATTAACTATTTATGAGGAATCTTTACTTGATGACAACCACCTTGCCGTTCTGGATATACAGACCCTTCTGGGCATGCTGAACGCGGCGGCCCTGCAGGTCGTAGAGATCCTGGTCATTGTCAATTGTCACTTGACCGATGCCCGTGGCAATCTCGTCGCCAGCGATGACGATGCGCAGGCTGTTGGCGTTGTTGGCAGCGTTGATGTAGGCATTGTAGGCAGCTACAGTACCAGCCTCGTTGAAGAGGAACTTGTTTCCTTCGGAATTGAGGATCAGACCCTCCACGGTAATCGGAGCGAAGGTGCCGATGAAGTTGCTTTCGGTGTCGAAGACAGTAGCGGGAACGTTGACATTCAGACCCTTGAAAGTAAGAGTCTTGCCAGCAAGATTCCAGTTTTCTCCCCATTGGTCAGCGGGAACCTGAATGATGTACGGCGTGTTGGCCTTGAACTCTGTAGCATAGTCGAAGGTCAGAACTTCATCCGTCATGTCGGTCAAAGCCATCACCCAGAAGTGGCAGCGCTTATCGCTGGCCGACTTGAACCACTTCAGGTTCTTATCGCCCTGCTTCACGTTGTTCACATCGAACGGCAGCACGATGGTTTCCCAGCTGGGCATACCGATAAACGACCTTGTGAAGCTGATTTCTGTAGCGGTGAAGGCCTCAGGGACAAAGAAAGACTCGGCACTGTTGATGGTAACCTTTTCTGCTACACCATTGATGACATTATTAGTCTTTCCAAAATCGGATGAACTGCTGGTGGGCTTTTGTGATTCTTCCATGTAATAAAGGCAGTTATCATTCGTCACCTCATCCATATAGTCTTTTTTAATACCGCGCATATCGATAGCAACAGCATTTGCCTTTGCATCAGGATCCATCACTTTTCCTTCTGTCCACCAGCTAGTAGGCTCCTTGGCCTCTTTCACCGTTCCGTCAGCATACCAGTAGCGGAAGTAGGGCTGGAGCGTCAGGTTCTTCGAATCGCCAACATTCACCTCAGTGGTGCCGTCCTTGTAATAAAGGCGAACCTTATACGTTGTGCCAGAAGCCAGGCCGCTGACCACACCAAGGCTGAACGGGATGGTTGTCGTGCCGTCTCCCACGGAAACGTGAATCTCCACGTTAGCATATTTCGTTACGCCATACTCAACACATACATAATAGGTATTATTATAGGTATGACCGCTGCTGTTTGTAATATCGAACGAACCCGTCAGCTCATTTGCCAGCACACCGTTTACACTCTTTACTTCCAAAGCTGTGCCCGTCTGGCCATCGAACTGGAGATTGCCCACTTGCACCATGTTGGCATCCGCACCATAGCCGATGAACATCTTTCTGCCAGAGTCGAAGTAGCTACCAGCATAGCCATCAGTAGCCCAAGCATAGAACCACAAGTTATACTCACCCTTAGGCAGTTTTACGACGAAGTCATGGGTTGTTTCGCCCGGCTTGAGTGTAGCCAATTGCACATAACGCTTAGAAGATGAGGGTGATGTCGTCGTGTTATAATACAGGGCCAGATTTCCGAAGAAGTCATCTCCAGCATTGTTGACGGTCACGCGGACGATGTTATCCTCTTTGGCATTCATGTCGCCGACAAACTCAACATTTGTTACAGAAAGCGATGATGTGGTGGGAGCCACAGGATGACAAACAACATTCGTGATTCTATTATTAGCCACTGTAATGGTGAAGTTCATCAACTCTGTACCATCATCGGCCACCCAGTTGTTCTCGCCTGCAATACTTGAGACGTGGAGAACAGTATACGTTCCGTCGTCGATGCCGGTAACAGGAAGTTCATCAATGTACTGAGTGTAGGTTGCCATATCTCCAAACATGGTAAACTCTCGGTTCTCATAATCCTTTTTCAAAATAGTGAATGTTCCATCACCATTATCAATAGCCCATGCACCGTCTAAAGTAAAATCGCAACCTTTTACCTTATAATTGAGGTAAGTTACTTTGGTTGTACTTGATGCATAACCTCTACCGCCTCCAATGTGTGTATAGCATGTATATGCTGCATCATCAACCGGGTCAAAAGAAACGCCAATGGTGGCTTGTTGCAGATACTTGTATTCAGAATCCAGAGCACCACCACTTACATGGGCAGTACCACCTTTATCAGGCTGCATGACAGAGAGGCTGAAATAGCCATTGTAGTGAGCTTTGTTGATGACTTCTGCCATTCCCCATCCCCAATTGATGTGCCAAAGGCCGTCTTTGTAACCATCAAGGACGAATGCATGGCCAGGATCAGAGGTAGTAGGGCCAGACACGCCTGTATAAGGAACGGCACGGCCATTAGACAGTTCATTATAGAGCAGGTCTTCCCACTGCTGTGAGGTATAATAGGTACGGTCCAAATTCTTCACATTTGGCTGAATACCGAAATAAGCAGCCATGCGGAACGGCATGTACACAAAGGCAGCATCAGAAGAAGTGGTGCCATACTCCATGTGCATAGCACGGCCACAATAAGCCATAAGCTTACCGACTGCTTCTATCTGTTGGTCTGTTGGGGTGACATATTCGCGCGCATAATTTGGCAGCATGTTCTCCCAATCTATGACGATAGGCTCCAAGGCCTTCATTTCCTTGTTATTATTAATCTTTCCAGGAGAATCTGTGACAGTATAGCTTGGAATCTCCGTCGTCGGATTGGTAGGCCAAACACCGTGCTTGTTCTTGTACTGCTGAGCAGCCTGATACAGAGCCTGTGCCATAGAAGTGGCGGCGCAGCCTGCATAAACATCGTCAGCATCAGCACTAGCTTCCTCAAGCATTTCTGGGGCATCGAAGAACAGGAAGTCGTTATAGTCGTTGCGCTGGTCCCAGTTCGTCTCTACAAGCGGTTCGATGTTGGTATAAGCTGAACGACGCGGAGCTTGCAGTGCTTGTGAATTGCCGAGTGAGTTGATGCGGTCGGCATACATCTGCAACCAGCCTCGCATGTTCTCGGGCATGTTGTTGTAGTCGAAATTGCCACCATCCACATAGCCGAGGATTTCTTCCGTACGGTCGTCACCTGAAACGATGACGAAACCATTGTCATTGCCGATGTTGAACACGTGCAGTGCATTGCCGAAGGCATTGGCCTCGTTGAGCTGCGGGTTGCGCAGGGCGGCTGCGCGGCGTGAGTTGTTGCTGCGCTGTGCCTGCTTCTGCAGGAAGGCGGCTGCCTTCTGTTTTGCCGATGTGGCATCGACGGGGGCTGCGATGGCGCTGCCGCTGAGCAGCAGGGCAGCCATCATGGTAAGCATTTTCTTAGTCATTAGAATTCGTCCTCCCAATTAGAACCATTACTGTTACTGTATGTGGGCGTATTGCCATAATCGCCGGCACCGGGGCCGTCGTCGCCGTCGTCACTCACGTTCGGAAGGTCATGGCTGTCTTCAAAGCCAGGGCCAGAGGCTGCGGCGATGGCAGCCTGCATCTCCAATTCCGTTACCTCCATCAGAGGCTTTTGATATATCTTCTTCATTATGTTGTTTATTAGTATAGGGATATTCTAAAAATTAATTAACTGATAGTCAGATATTTCTGACGATAATTCGATATAATTTTGTACCTTTGCAGTACCAAACGACGTAATCATGAAGAAAACGACGATATATAGGAGAGCGATGGATGAGAATCTCT
>JAGBLC010000193.1 GCA_017635615.1 Prevotella sp. | reverse complement strand
TCGTCCCGAAGAGTCCTGCCGTCTGCGTGATGCTGGGTGCCGAGCCGGTAAAGGTGTTCAACTCGTCGAGCATCCGTTCCATAAAAGTAGCAGCCGACGGCTGTGCTGTGCCCACCGACTGCGCCGTTGCCGTCAGGACGAACCAAGATGGCAAGAGCAAGAAGAAGCGAACGAAACGGTTGTTCATCGGTTGACCCTCCCTCCCTGACCGCCGATGGCAGGCTGCTGCCACACCACCTCGACGCCGTCGGTATGCACGTCGATGGCCTGGTCGATATAGACACCGTACACCTTGTCGCGGATGAAGCCCTCGCCGCGTCGTGGACGCAGGTCGTAGCAACCGGAAGGATAGTCGGTCTGCTTCTTGACGAACAGCCTGACGTTGTCGAAGAAGATGTTGTTGACCTTCCCGGGCGTGTCGCCGCCGACGAAACAGCCATTCTCGCTCGTTGCCGTGATGTTGCTGAAGAAAATACGGCTCACCTCGCCACAGCGTCCCTGCGTCTCGCCTTTAGGGAAGCGCCAGTTGGCATCCTTGTGGTTGCCATCGGCTCGTGGGTAGCTGGTGACGTAGATAGGCTCGGCTTTTCCCCACCACACATCCGACCAGAGTCGGCAGTCGAGGATGATGTTCGAGAAGCTGACATCGGTGACTGTTCCCTCGTCACGGTTCTGGATGCCGATGCCTCGGTTGCTGTCGCGTATGATGCAATTGTCCACCGCCACGCGGCTGATAGAGTCCATGTTCTCGCTGCCTATCTTGATGGCACACGACCGGCTGGCCATGACGCAGTTGCTCACGACAATGTCCTTGCAAGGTCCGTATTCTTCCCATTCGCGCCGGTTCTTCAGGCAGATGCAGTCGTCGCCCGAGGTGATGTGGCAG
Organism: Prevotella sp.; assembly: GCA_017635615.1. Taxonomy (GTDB): domain Bacteria; phylum Bacteroidota; class Bacteroidia; order Bacteroidales; family Bacteroidaceae; genus Prevotella. The sequence continues at coordinate 7,453 of JAGBLC010000193.1, read as the reverse complement.
TTGGCAATGCGCACATGCCGCGAGTGGTCGATGTCGATGCCGTCGCCGTTGCGTATCTTCAGGTTGTTGAGCAGCGAGATGCCATCTATCAAGGCACCGTCGCAGCCAATGAGGTGGACGGTCCAGTAGGCTCCGTTGCGGATGGTGACATCGCGGATGATGAGGTTCTTCACGCCGATAAGCGTCAGCACGTGGGGGCGTGGGTCGAAGGTGGGGTCGACGAGGGGCTTCAGCTCGTAGCTGTCGTCGAGCTCGCGTCCCATAAAGGCCACGCCGTTGCCGTCGATGGTGCCCTGTCCGGTGATGCTCAGGTTCTGCACGTCGCGGCACCACAGCCACATCATGCCCTCGCCACGGTTCTCCTTGAAGGCGCTGAGGCGATATTTCCCCTCGTCGGGATGGGCCACAAGGCGGCTGTTCACATCGAGGTGGAGGTCGACGTTCGACTTCAGCTCTACGGGACCCGCCACAAAGGTATGACCCGAAGGCAGGAGCACCTGTCCCCCACCCTGCCGCGAGCATTCGTCGATGGCACGCTGCAGGGCCACGGCATCGTCGGCAAGACCGTCGCCCGAGGCTCCGTAGTTCATCACGTTGTAGACGTTTGTCTGTGCTGCAACTGCCAGCACCCACACCAATGCCGATGCCACCATCAGCCATCTGCGCTTCTGTATCATGTCGTCAATTATTGTTTATCGCTTATAAAATTGAAAAAAGGGAGCAACTTCCCATGAAGCTGCTCCCTCTTCGATGTTGGGGTACCCGGACTCGAACCAGGAAAGGCAGGACCAGAATCTGCAGTGTTACCATTACACCATACCCCAAGGTCATCGCACCAGTTTTTGTCTGAATGCGGGTGCAAAGGTACTGCTTTTTTTTGAACTGGCAAGTTTTTTTGCCGTTTTTTTTCATGAAAACTAAAAAAAATCTCAAAATAATGCGTTTTTTGCGTGTTTTCTCACAGAAAGAGTGTACCTTTGCATCATTATTTTAATCATCAACAGCTAATAAAAGTTCATGCAAGAGACAAACGAACAGAACACAAATCCCACATCGGGAAACGGAAAACTGGTAGAAACCATCATAGAAGGAATACAAGAGAAAAAAGGATCGGCCATCAGCGTCATTGACATGCGCGGCATCGACGGAGCCATCTGCAACTACTTCGTCGTATGCCAGGGCAACTCGCCCATGCAGGTGGAGGCCATCACCGACTCGGTGGAGGAGATGGCCCGCGAGAAAGCCGGCGAGAAGCCTGTACGCATCGTCGGAAGGGAAAACGCGCTCTGGGTGGCAATGGACTATACCGACGTGATGGTACACATCTTCGTGCCCGACATCCGCGAGTACTACAATCTGGAAAGCCTCTGGGAGGATGCGCCCATCCACCAGATTCCCGACCTGGACTGAATGTTTTTCTGATTACCAAAAAGAATGACTCCAAACGACAATAAGAACAACAACGCGCCGAAGATGCCCAAGTTCAACATGAACTGGATTTACATCCTGGCGCTCCTCGCCCTCACCTCGGTCTACTTCTTCGGGGGCGACAACACAACCAACAGCAGTATCAACCGCCAGACGAGCTACGACCAGTTTAAGGTGTACGTACAGAACGGCTTCGTCCAGAAGATTACCGTCAACAAGGCGAAGAGCGAACTCAAGGTGTACATCAAGGCCGAGCACTTCCGCGAAGTGTTCAAGGTGGGCGCACAGCAGACCGGCCCGCAACCATACGTCCTGGTGGCCTACGGCAGTACGGAGAAACTGGAAGACTTCGTCGACCAGCAGCGTGCCGCAGGACATTTCAAGGGCGAGTTCGGCTACGAGAACAAGACCGACGGCGCACTGTTTAATATATTGTATAGCATCCTGCCCATCTTCCTCTTCTTCTTCATCTGGTTCCTCCTCTTCAGAAGGATGGGAGGCGGTGCCGGCATGGGAGGCATCTTCAGCGTAGGAAAGTCGAAGGCGAAGATGTACGAGAAAGGCGGCGACCTGGGTATCACCTTCAAGGACGTGGCCGGACAGGCCGGTGCGAAACAAGAGGTGCAGGAGATTGTGGAGTTTCTGAAGAACCCGCAGAAATATACCGACCTGGGCGGTAAGATTCCGAAGGGAGCACTCCTCGTAGGTCCTCCGGGAACGGGTAAGACGTTGCTGGCCAAGGCCGTGGCAGGCGAGGCTGGCGTACCCTTCTTCTCGATGTCGGGAAGCGACTTCGTGGAGATGTTCGTCGGTGTGGGAGCCAGTCGTGTGCGCGACCTCTTCCAGCAGGCAAAGGCCAAGTCGCCCTGTATCATCTTCATCGACGAGATAGACGCCGTGGGGCGCGCACGCTCGAAGAATCCGGCCATGGGCGGCAACGACGAGCGCGAGAACACGCTCAACGCCCTGCTCACCGAGATGGACGGCTTCGGAACCAACAGCGGTGTCATCATTCTCGCTGCCACCAACCGTGTGGACATGCTCGACTCAGCCTTGCTCCGCGCCGGACGCTTCGACCGACAGATACACGTCGACCTGCCCGACCTCACCGAGCGCAAGGAGATCTTCCTCGTCCACCTGAAGCCTATCAAGGTAGACGAGAACCTCGACATCGACTTCCTGGCACGCCAGACACCGGGCTTCTCGGGAGCCGACATCGCCAATGTGTGCAACGAGGCGGCCCTCATCGCTGCACGCCACGACAGCAAGATGGTGACGAAGCAAGACTTCCTCGATGCCGTTGACCGCATCATCGGCGGACTGGAGAAGAAGACGAAGGTGATGACAGCCGAGGAGAAACGCTCCATCGCCCTCCACGAGGCTGGCCATGCCACCATCTCGTGGTTCTGCCAGTATGCCGCCCCGCTGGTGAAGGTGACCATCGTGCCGCGCGGACAAGCGCTCGGCGCTGCCTGGTACCTGCCCGAGGAACGGCAGATAACGACGAAGGAGCAGATGCTCGACGAGATGTGCGCCCTCTTGGGAGGACGTGCCGCCGAGGAACTCTTCACCGGACATATCTCCACCGGTGCGATGAACGACCTCGAAAGAGCTACGAAGAGTGCCTACGGCATGATAGCCTTTGCCGGCATGAGCGACCGCCTGCCCAACATCTGCTACTACAACAATCAGGAATACTCGTTCCAGAAGCCCTATTCGGAGACGACGGCCAAGGTCATCGACGAAGAGGTACTCAAGATGATCAACGAACAATATGCCCGTGCCAAGCAACTGCTTGAAGAGCATAAAGAGGGACATAACCAGCTGGCCGAACTGCTCATCAGCCGCGAGGTGATCTTCGCAGAGGACGTGGAGCGCATCTTCGGCAAACGTCCCTGGACAAGCCGCTCCGATGAAATCATCGAGGCCAACGCCATGCAGAAAGTGCAGGAGGCCCTCGATGCCAAGCAATCGAAAGAAGATGCTGAAGTCAAGCCGACGGAAGAATCACCCCAAAACTAACGTCTGAACTCCTGAACTCCTGAACTCCTGAACTCCCGAACTCCTGAACTCCTGAACTCCTGAAATATGAACAACTTCATCAAACGCACCATCACGGGCATCATCTACGTGGCCTGCATCATCGTGAGCTTCTTCGACCCCTTTGCGATGCTTTTCTTCTTCGCTCTCGTGACAGGTCTGACAGCATGGGAGCTGTGCGGACTCATCAACGACCGCGTGGCCCACACACAGGTGAACCCACTCATCTGCACCGTAGCAGCCGTCTACTTCTTCCTCGCCATGAGCGGCTACGTCAGCGGCATCGTACCCTCGTCGGGCGTGTTCATCCCCTACCTGCTGACCATTGTTTACCTCTTCATCAGCGAACTGTACCTCAAGCAGGAGAACCCCGTCAACAACTGGGCCTACACCATGCTCTCGCAGATGTATGTCGCACTGCCCATAGCGATGATTCCCGTACTGGCCTTCACAGGCAGCAGCGACGGACAGATCTACTTCAATGCCCTGCTGCCCCTGTCGGTGTTCGTCTTCCTCTGGATGAGCGACACCGGAGCCTACTGCGTCGGTTCGCTCATCGGCAAGCATAAGCTCTTTCCGCGTGTATCGCCGGGAAAGACATGGGAAGGAAGCATCGGCGGAGGACTGTTGGTGTTGGTGGCAGCCGGTGCTATCGGCTATCTCGACAACATGCTGATAGCCGACATCGACCACCCGCACTTCTTCGGCAACGCCGTTCTGCCTCTCTGGCAATGGCTCGGACTGGGATTGGTGGTGTGTGTCTTTGGCACATGGGGCGACCTCGTGGAATCGCTCTTCAAGCGCACCATCGGTGTGAAAGACTCTGGCAACATCCTGCCTGGCCACGGTGGCATGCTCGACCGCTTCGACTCGGCCCTGATGGCCTTCCCCGCTGCAGTCATCTACATCTACACCCTGTCGCTATTGTAGACTTCCCTACAGAAACCGCTGCTACAGGGGGTAACACCATGTTATTTGTTTAAGAACGTCTGATGACCAGCAACGTCAGGTCATCACTCTGTTCCATATTGCCGGCATATTGCTTCACCTCGGTGATGATGGTTTCGACGACCTCTTTGGGCGTCTTGTTGGCACAACCGGTCAACAGCTGTACGACGCGTTTGCGCCCGAACAGCTGATTCTGCTCGTTGAGGGCCTCCGTCAGTCCGTCGGTATAGAGTGTGAGTGTTGCGCCGTGGGGTACCGTTGCTGTCTGCATCTCGTAGCAGAACAATGGCAGTATTGGGCAACGCGTTGAGCGGCTCTCCGTCGAGCAGCGGTCGCTCATGTCCGGCATTACAATAGTCGAGAACGCCTGTATCGAGGTTGAGCACGCCGATGAACAGCGTGACGAACATTTCCGTACGATTGTTGCGGCAGCCCGCGGCGTTCAGGCGTTCCATGATACGGGCAGGACTGTTCTCCTCTGAAGCGATGCTCCGGAACAGCGTCTGTGTGACAGCCATGATGAGTGCTGAGGGCATGCCTTTGCCGCTGACATCGCCGATGCAGAAGAACAATCGGCCATCGCGAACGAAGACATTATACAGGTTGCCGCCTACCTCGCGGGCCGGAATCAGACACCCCTCTATCTCCACACGGTCAGCGTCCTGCATCGACGACATGTCTAAGGGTAGCAGAGCCTGCTGGATATTGTTGGCTATCTGCAGCTCGCGCTCCGTGCTCTGCTGCAGCACCAGCGTCTCCTGCAGTTTGCGGGCATTGCGGGCAAACAGACGGACGATCACTATCAGCACCGCCAGACCTATCAGCGATGCCCATAGAATGTTGCGCTGCATATCTGCCAACTCGCTGAAGGCCTCGCCGTCGTGTAATACATTCACCATCAGCCACTTCGGCTGAGATTTCTTTCGGGCGAAGTAGACGCGCCTTGTACAACCGTTCTCAACGTCGTCGAACTTAAAGCACGTCACCATGCCATCCGCTCTCTCTTCTTTCTTGACATCAGGATCGGTTATCATGGCAGCAATCTTCTTTGCCAGCGCCATACTACAGATGCTGTCGGCCGGAACGGAGATCACCTCACCCTTTTCAGACAACACAAGGCTGAAGCTCGACGGATGGAGCCTCAACTCACTGAGCGACTTACCAATCCACTTGGTGGTGATGTCGATGCCCAGTACGGCCACAGGCTTGCCTGCAGCATCGCGCAGCGGCAGCGAGTAGGTGACCACCTCGCTGCCCGCCCCTACTTCATCGACGTAGGGAGTGCCCCACTTCAGGGTGTCGCCCGTGATCGTCGTCGATGATCAGCACCAGTCGGTCGGCTTTCTCTGCAGCTCGGAGCGTGATTTCCGTGGCCTGCCCGTAGTTGATGACGTTGGCCACAGCTTCTTCCACAGCCAGCAGGAGGCGTTTTCTTTCCAGGTCTGAGATACCGGCTGCCTCTGCCGCCTCGTCGACGAAGGGCGGCAAGAGCAGGGTGTCGGTCATCGATGGTTTCAGAGTCAGCGGGTTCTGCATACATATATAATATTTGGGGACAAAACTACGGAAAAAAGCCGAAAGTCCAAAATTTCTATTCATATTTTTCATTTTGACAAGTTTTGTTATCATTCTACATTCTTATTCTTCACTCAAAAAATTCTTCATTCTTCATTCTTCATTCTTAATTTTTTATTTCGAGGCTCCAACCGAGATGCAAGTGTAGGGACGGAAGTAGCAAGCGGGTATGCGGGTGGCGAAGGGGAAGAGGTTATTCTTTGACGACATACCACTTGTCGGCTTCCATGCGGATGATTTCCTGGCAGTTATATCCCGAAATCTCGGTGAAGTCTTCCTTAAACCTGATGAGCGACTGTACCTCACTGCCATTCCAGCGGCGCTCGACGAAAGAGAGCCAGCCTGAGCCGCCACGCGTCTCGATTTCTGAGTTCTGATTGATGTCCGACAGAATGTCGTCCTCGTTGTCGCAAGAAGAAAAAACTGTTGTCAGTGCTACTGCGGTAAGTGTGCTCATGAGCACCTGCTTAACCAATTTCATTGTTGTTGTCATAATTTTTATTTTTTTTTGTTGTTTTTTCTGGTTGCAAAGTTACGGTGATTTTCAGCCCGTTCAAAGAAAAAACAACATTTTCGCTCCGACTCCTTGCGACACGCTCTCCATACTGCGACAAAGCGAAAAAAGACCCGCAGAATCTGTCGCAAAAGGGCAAGAAGAAGCCCCTCCCAACCTCCCCGAGGGGAGGGGACCCACGTGGCAGGTGTAGGAGGCGACGTGTCTCACGTCGCAACAGCGCATAAGAAGTGCATAAGTGGCAGGTGTCACGCTGTGAATTATCTTTACAAAACACCATCAACCTTTTTCGGCATTCTACAAGCGGGAAAGACGGAAAAAGCCGCTTCCGGCAACCGAAAATGCCCCGTCGCAGCCTTGCAGATTATCTCTTTGGATGCAATTTGCGGCATATTGGTGTCTAATATGCCACATATTGCCGGGTAATATGCCGCAGATTGCACACCAATATGACGCATATTGCGACCCAATATGACGCATTTTACATCCAAAGGAAATGCCCCCACAATGCCGTTTGCGCACAACTAACTATCAGTCAGCCGCTTACGCAAACTTCAAAATACTACGATATTTGTGGTCCAATCTCTTCCTGGCCGAAAATATTCGATTCTCGCATAGGGTGTTATGTGAATTATCTTGACAAAAGGCAAGTGGTGTCAGTGGCAGGTGTCACGCTGGGAAGCGTGACCTCCTACATTGGCGCATAGGTGGCAGGTGTCACGCTGGGAAAGGCAATGGGTAGGCGAGCGAAGCTCGGGCGCTCGGCCCTTGGGACGCTTTGCTTGCAAAGAATGGCGTGACCTCCTACATTGGCGCATAGGTGGCAGGTGTGTAGGAGGCGACGTGTCTCACGTCGCAACAGCGCATAAGCAGTGCATACGTGGCAGGTGTCACGTTAGGAAACGTGACCTCCTACATTGGCGCATAGGTGGCAGGTGTGTAGGAGGC
>JAGBLC010000017.1 GCA_017635615.1 Prevotella sp. | reverse complement strand
TCGGCTTTGCCGCTTTTACAAAGCGTAGCGACTAAAAGAATTATCATTAATATCCATGAATTTTCATAAATAATTTTTGATAATTCATGGGCAATTCACGGCAATTCGTGTTCAAAAAATATTCGTGTTTATTCATGTATAGTCCTGTGTCTACGTGTTCAACAAAAAATATTATCGTTTTTCTGAATATATTTGACCAAAGATAGTTGATGTTTTTTCTAGTTTTAGCGCACGGAAAAGGCCGTCCTGACCCAAAGAAAGGCATTATGAAGGGGTAAGAGAGGCTGTTTTGGATGTAATATGCGGCAGATTGGTGGGCAAGAAGCGGCAAACTGGTGCGCAATATGCCGCATTTTGCGAGGCAATTTGCGGCATATTGGTCACCAATTTGCCATCTTTTGGTCTGCTGCAGACCGTTGAAGAGAGGGCGGAATCGTGGTTCTTGCAGCCAAACACCTCATTACCAGCCGTTTACGAAAACCGCTCATTTCTGCGCTATTTGCGGCCGAGGAGCAGGTTGGTTGTAAATACGCTACGCACGCATAGGGTGTTATGTGAATTATCTTGACATTCTCCTCCTCCTTTCCTCCTTCACTCCTTCACTCCTTTCCTCCTCTCCTCCGCAGAAATTCTTCAAAAAAGAACGCTGCAATTTGGCGGTACGGAGAAAAGATTGTATCTTTGCACTTTGTAGGACAAGAAAAGAAAGAACGACATGAAAGGGTTAGAATGGTTGATAGCAGTAGGCTTGGCGTTCCTGACAGGATGCGGCAACGGCCAGCCTACGGGACAGAAAGAGAACGCCTCTAACGGTCAAGAGGAGCGAGGAAAAGCGAAAGAGGAGAACGGACAGACGGCGGCCGGCCACTATGCCATGCCTGCCATCCCCGACAACATCACCACGCCAGAGGGCAGGGCCAGCTATGTGGCTCGCCACTACTGGGAGCGTTTCCCTTTTGGCGAGAAGGTTGACACGACGTTTGCCGAGCAGGCTTTCGTCGACTATGTGGCAGTGCTGCCCGTGGCCGATGAGAAAAGCCGCTCAGAAGGCGTTAAAAGGCTTTTTGCGCTACTCACAGCCAAGCATGGTTCACAGCCCGATAATGGCTTCTCGCTCCAAGAAACGATGGACCTGGCAGCCCACTATCTCGGCAACCCGGAGTCGCCGATGCACAACGACGACGTGTACCTGAGTTTCCTGAAGGCTTACGTGGCCCTGCCTGGCATTGACGAGACGGAGAAGACAAGGCCGCGCTTCCTCATCGACAACCTGCAGAAGAACCGGGTGGGCCAGAAGGCCACCGACTTCGTCTTCCATGACGTTCAGGCGGGGCGCAAGCGCCATCTGAGCGACGTCAAGGGCGACTATATCGTTGTCTACTTCAACGACCCCGACTGCGAGTCGTGCCAGGCGGAGATGCCCGTGGCCTTCACGATGGCGTCGCTGCGGCAGTCCAGGGTGAGCGTGCTGTTGGTGAACACCGAGAGCGAGCGGGGCGTGGGGATGGTGAGCGGACAGCCGCTGCCCCCGAACTGGACCGACGGCTACGACCCCTCGCAGACCATCACGAAGCGACAGCTCTACTACCTGCCGGCCATGCCGTCGCTCTATCTGCTCGACAGCCGGGGGCGTATCCTGCTGAAGGATGCGACGCTGCAAGCCATCGACGAGTATCTCACCACCGCCCCGTAATCCTGTCCATTATACAGACAGATAGAAATAAAGACAGATAGACAGATAGACAGATAAACAGATAGACATACAGGCTTATGGTAATTTCTGTTAATTGGAACGCAGAGTCGCAAAGACGCAGAGATTGAATAATCTTATACAAATTCCGCAAGTATGTTAACTGCCAACACCAAAGCGCCCCAAAGGGGTAGCAAGCAAACAGCCCAAAAATGGCGTCGCCTCCTGCCCTGCCAACTATGCGCTGTTGCGGGCAGAAACGCTGTTCTGCCCCTACGGTGGCTTTCCACATCGGGCTCCCACTGCGCTAATGTAGGAGGTCACGCTTCCCAGCGTGACACCTGCCACGTATGCGCTGCCTATGTGCTGTTGCGACGCTGGGAAAGGCTACGGGTAGGCGAGCGTAGCTCGGGAATGGCGTCGCCTCCTACGTTGCCACGTATGTGCTGTTGCGTCGCTGGGAAAGGCTATGGGTAGGCGAGCCTGCTCGGGAATGGCGTCGCCTCCTACATCAACCTTCCATACTTTTTACGGACGCGACACGTCGCGTCCCTACATCAACCTTCAACCTTCAACCTTCAACCATCACCCAATACCCAACAAAAAAGGGCGCTGCCAGTGGTTGATGGCAGCGCCTTTCATCACGCGTATTGTTATGAAAAAAATGAGAGAATTGAAACTTCACAGTTTCGTTGATGTGTTTTAATAATGATGATTTTTATAGAGAAAGCATAGAAATATATACGATAGTCAGTCGACGGCCGTCTGCAGCATGTTGGCCTGCAGGGTGTCGATGCGTAGGGTGTCGCCAAGGGCCACCTTCGGGCCTTCCTGGGGCTGCTCTGTGGCTGCCGTCTCGGGGGTGTCGGGAGTGGGCGGCTCCACATCGAAGGCCACCTGTGCGGCATTGCCGAGGGTGAGGATGATGGCCACGATGGCCGCTGCCTTGAAGAGAGGCTTGAGGCGCTGTGTGAGGCTCATCGTACGAGCCTTGACGGGCTGGCTGTTGCCTGTGAGTTCCAGCATGCGGCTGTCGAAGTCGTCGCCCAGGACGTCTGTCTGCGGCTCTGCCTGCTGATAGGCGAAGAGGTCGCGGTAGCGCAGCAGCTGTACGGGCACCTCTTCCTGCGAGAAGAAGGTGCGCAGGATCTGCTCTTCCTGGACAGATGTCTCGCACTGCCAGTAGCTCTCCAACAATTGTTCGATGTACTTATAGTCCATATTCTTCGACTTCTTGAAATTTCTTTTTGATGGTTTGTCGGGCTCGGAAGATGTTCACCTTCACTTGCTCTTCGCTGATGCTGAGGATGGAGGCTATCTCCTTGTAGCTCATCCCCTCGAAATCGCGCAGCTGGATGCAGCTTCGCTGCTTCTCGGGCAGGCTGTCGACCATGCGTCTGACCATGTCTACGCGGTCGCGTTGTGCGGTCTGCTCGTAGGGGGAGAGTCCTGCTGCGAGGGGGAGCTTTGCCCCTGCTCCGTCGCCCTGACGGGGATAGTTATCGTCGAGCGGTGCTGTCATCGCCGTGGAGACGCTCTTCACCTTGTCGAGGGCCAGGTTGCGGCATACGGTGGTGGCGAAAGCTGCGATGTTGTCGATGGTGGGCCATTCTTCGCGCCTGTTCCACAGCTTCATCATCGTGTCCTGCACAACATCCTCCGCGTCCTCGTGGCTGAGGGTGATGCGCAAGGCGAGGCGGTAGAGCACATTCTTGAGCGGTAGGATATCGCCTCTGAAGCTGATGATTTTTGTCTGCACGCTAAATAAATGACGAATGATGGGGGCGGGATGTTACAATTCCGCCCCGTGTTTAACTATTTTTTTGAAATCAGGTTGGCATATTCAACGGTCCAGCTATTTTTATTTATCACGAATTAGAGAATTATAGAATTCTTTTCTTCGCAAACAAATTCTCAAATTCTCAAATTCTTGATAAGAAAGATAGCAGATAACAGAGTTATCACGAGCATTACTCCAGATAGGTGTAGCCGTAGAGGCCGGAGCGGTAGTTGTTGAGGAACTCCTTTCCCTCTTCGACGGAGATCTTGCCCTGCTTGACGCTCTTGGTGACCCATATCTCGAGCTGGCGAACCAGCTTCTTGGGGTTGTACTGCACATATTCGAGCACCTCTTCGACCGTCTCGCCGTCGATGATCTGGTCGATGTGGTACTGTCCGTCTTTCACCGAGACGTGTACGGCGTTGGTGTCGCCGAAGAGGTTGTGCATGTCGCCCAGGATCTCCTGATAGGCCCCGACGAGGAAGACGCCGAGATAGTATTTCTCGTTCTTCTTCAGTGCGTGGACGGGCAGCGAGTGGGAGTTGTGGCGGTTGGTGACGAAGTTGGCCACCTTGCCGTCGCTGTCGCAGGTGATGTCCTGCAGCGTGGCGTTGCGTGTGGGCATTTCGTTGAGCCGCTGGATGGGCACGATGGGGAAGAGCTGGTCGATGGCCCATGAGTCGGAGAGGCTCTGGAAGAGCGAGAAGTTGCAGAAGTACTTATCGGCCAGGAGCTTGTCGATGTTCATCAGTTCCTCGGGGATATGCTTCAGGTTCTTGGCCAGGGCATTGATCTCGTGGCACACGCTCCAGTACATCGCCTCGATGGCGGCGCGCGTCTTCAGGTCGACGATGCCGTGGGCGAAGAGGTCGAGCACCTCCTCGCGGATCTGCTCGGCGTCGTGCCAGTCTTCGAGGACGTTGCGGGGCGAGAGGTTGTCCCATATCTCGTAGAGGTCTTTGACGAGCTGGTGAGCGTTCTCGTCGGGCTCGAACTCCTCGGGCATCTCGGGCAGCGAGGCCGTTTCGAGCACGTCGATGACGAGCACCGAGTGGTGGGCTGCCAGCGAGCGTCCGCTCTCGGTGATGATGTTGGGGTGTGGCAGGTTGTTCTTGTTGGCTGCCTCTACGAAGGTGTAGATACAGTCGTTGACGTATTCCTGGATGGAGTAGTTGACGGAGCTCTCGCTGGAGGGCGAGCGCGTGCCGTCGTAGTCGACACCGAGGCCGCCGCCGCAGTCGACGAACTCTACGTTGACGCCCATCTTGTGCAGCTGGATATAGAACTGCGAAGCCTCGCGCAGGGCTGTCTGTATGCGGCGTATCTTCGTTATCTGCGATCCGATGTGGAAGTGGATGAGCTTGAGGCAGTCGAGCATCTCCTTCTTCTCCAAGAGGTTGAGGGCTTCGAGCAGCTCGGAGCTGGTCAGTCCGAACTTCGAGGCGTCGCCGCCGCTCTCTTCCCATTTGCCGCTGCCCGAGGAGGCCAGCTTGATGCGTATGCCGAGGCAGGGGCGGACGCCGTGCTTCTTCGCGGCGCGGGCGATTATCTCGAGCTCGTTCATCTTCTCCACGACGATGAAGATGCGCTTGCCCATCTTCTGTGCCAGCAGGGCCAGTTCGATATAGCTCTGGTCTTTATAGCCGTTGCAGATGATGATGGAGTCGCTCTGGCACTGCAGGGCGATGACGGCGTGGAGCTCGGGTTTAGAGCCGGCTTCCAGACCGAGGTTGAACTTCCTGCCGTGTGAGATAATCTCTTCGACGACGGGCTGCATCTGGTTCACCTTGATGGGGTAGACCACGTAGTTCTTGCCTTGGTAGTCGTACTCCTCGCTGGCCTTCCGGAAACAGTTCCACGTTGTCTCGATACGGCGGTCGAGGATGTCGGGGAACCGGAGCAGCACGGGCGACTCTACGTCGCGGAGCGACAGCTCGTCCATCACCTCGCGCAGGTCTATCTGCGTGTCGTCTTTACCGGGCGTGACGTACATATTGCCCTGTTCGTTCACACCGAAATAGGAGCGTCCCCAACCGTTGATGTTGTAGAGTTCGCTTGAGTCTTCAATGGTCCACTTCTTCATAATTAGGAATTAAGAATTAAGAATTGAGAGTTGGGAGTTGGGAGGCAAAATTACACAAAAAAAACGGAATACGACCCTTTTCTGCAAAAAAAATGCTGTTTTTGATGATATTTTTGGGATGAAGAATGAAGAATGAGGAATGAAGAATGAAGGATGAGGAACCAACGGTCGGCGCCTACGGGGAAAGCCAATGAAGGATATGGGGCGCTACTGTAGGTCGTCGATGCCTTTCAGGACAAAAACCTGCCCGTTGCTCCCCACACGCGAAGATTTGGAGTGGCCACGCATCGTCTTGATGACCAAGGCTCCGTCCAGTGCAAAACGGACACCCCTCACACCAAGCGACTCGGTGGGACTGAGGTATTCCACCTCTTCGATGTCGTTGCATGACAGCATGCTTTCCAGTTGGTTGAGGGTACATTCTGTTCCGTCGACAACAATCTTGATGGAGGACGGCCTCTTCGTTTTGCCGCTTGAAATGACAGAGAGCCGTTTGCTGACCAGTATTTTCTCGTGCGTGGCTGCGTCTTCTGCCATCATCATCAAGTGAGAAAAATGTTGGATGATGGCATTGATGTCGGTCATGTTATGATTCATGATATCGTCGTGTGTAAGCAAACGGGTGCGATAGAATTCTTTCCGCTCCCTTTCGTGTGAGTAGCGTTTTTGCCGGGCATGTACTGTTATACCGGGAAGCATGTTCGTTTGGTGAATACCTCCCCGTTGTATGCCCATTTGGGCACTCGTCTCATCGGCTGACTCGACATCTGTTTCTTGATGATGGAAGGGAGGGATGAACGGTTCGTCGAGATCGAAATCGCAAGGATATTCGTTGTCACGTTTGTCATAGGCCTGGAGGTAAAACTCTTCGCCCGTAAAGAAATCGTCAACAGGGATGCAGAAATGCCCATAACGATCGGTGGATGCTGTATAGACTTTCTGATTGCTGCGCTGATACGCCATGACGGAACCGTTCTTCACGGGCCGTTTATCGATGCGGTACCTGGCAATGCCTGATATTTCGAGACTTTTCTCAGCCTTGAAAACTGTATCAGAATTGCCTGGAAAAGCCTCTTGCAAGTCAAACAGACTCAAATCGGCAGAACAGTTCCATCGGCTTTGGGTAGTGCTTTCATCGGATATCAGGATAGTAATCAGGGGGATTGCTTCAAGAGGGTCGTTGAGCAT
>JAGBLC010000192.1 GCA_017635615.1 Prevotella sp. | reverse complement strand
TGGAGCACAGCTATCGGTCTTCAGGCGGTAGATGGGCTGACTGTGTCGCAATATCTCAAAGATACAGCCGTAAGGAACATAGAGGGTGAAATCACTATTGATGAAGCTCGTGAACTTATCAAGACCTATTATCAGACAAAAACAAACCGTGAGCCAGACGACGAAGCGAAGCAGGAAGCCGATAAGGTTTCAGGCAACATCGCGAAAATCATAGCGGAGCAGTCGTTCTCCTTTAGCGTACCGACACTCATTTCCATCCATCGTCACATTTTCGAGGGAGTGTTCAAGCACGCCGGACAGCTGCGCAATTACGACATTACGAAAAAGGAGTGGGTGCTGCGTGGCGATACGGTACTCTATGGACGGAGTCAAGATCTGCGAATGGCTTTGGAGTATGACATGGAGCCAGAAGAACTTGCAGCCCCTGCAAGCAGCCCATCAAGTACCCCCGCAAGTACCCCATCAAGTGCTGGTGTTCCATTCACGACCGACAATGAGAATATATTGCGGTTGGTCAACGCTATTGGCCATCGTCAGCTCTCCGTAAAGGAGATGCTTGCTGCCGTTGGCCTGAAAGACCGAATGAATTTTATGGAGTATTCTCTTACCCCGGCAATAGCCGAAGGTCTTGTCTGCCTGCTCTATCCAGACAAGCCCCGGCATCCAAGGCAAAAGTATCTGCTAACCGTCAAAGGCTCCGCCCTCTATAACGAGCTGACAAAGGATGCCAGCAAATGAAGCTGGGAATTGATAATGGAAAAATGATAGTATTCATTGATACGGAGGTGAGCGTAGACAGCCAGAGAGTGCATGACTACGGGGCTGTACGTGAGGACGGTGCCACAGTGCATACGCCGTCGGCACGCGAGTTCGAGGCGTTTGTCTCGACATGTGGCACCGTGTGCGGCCACAACATCATCCGTCACGACTTGAAATACCTTCAACTGAAAGGACAATACACCGTCATTGATACGCTGCCACTATCGCCATTGCTTTTTCCCCGCAAGCCCTATCACCGGTTGGTGAAGGACGACAAACTGCTGACAGACGAACTGAACAACCCCGTCAACGATGCCAAGAAAGCACGCGACTTGTTTTATGATGAGGTGGAGGCCTGGAAGGCGTTGACCGAAAGGCGCAAAACGATTTATCGCGGTTTGCTGAGACAGGCAACGGAGTTCAGCGGGTTCTTTTCTTCGATGAGAGAGGACAGTGCCTCGGAAAATGTTGCGGCGCTCATCCGCGAAGAGTTTGCGGGCAAGATATGTACGCATGCCAACATCGAGGCTGTTGTCAAGCACTATCCCGTGGAGTTAGCCTACGCGCTGGCTGTCATCGGAGCCGGCGACCTGCAGTCGCTGACACCCGCCTGGGTGCTGCGCAACTATCCGAAGGTGAACAACGTGATGGCCTTTCTGTGTAACACCCCGTGCGGGGAATGCACATATTGCAAGCACAGGTTGGATGCCCATGCCGGACTGAAAGAGTTTTTCGGCTACGACGAGTTCCGCCTGTTCGACGGCGAACCCATGCAGCAACGGGCTGTGGAGGCAGCCATCCGGGGCGAGTCGCTGCTGACCATCTTCCCCACCGGTGGCGGCAAGTCGCTGACATTCCAGTTGCCCGCAATGATGGCCGGAAGGAACATACACGGACTGACGGTGGTCATCTCGCCGCTGCAGAGTCTGATGAAGGATCAGGTGGACAACCTGGCCGACCGAGGAATCAGCGACGCCGTGACCATCAACGGGCTGCTCGACCCGATAGAACGTGCCACAGCCATCGCGCAAGTGGCAGAGGGCACCGCCAATATGCTGTACATCGCTCCGGAGATGCTGCGCTCGAAGACCATCGAGCGACTGCTGATGAGCCGGAATGTGGTGCGCTTTGTCATCGACGAAGCCCACTGCTTCTCTGCCTGGGGACAGGACTTCCGCACCGACTACCTATACATAGGCGACTTCATCCGTGAACTCCAGGCGAAGAAGCAACAGCCCAAGCCCATCGCCGTCAGTTGTTTCACGGCCACCGCCAAGCAGAAAGTCATCTCCGACATCTGCGACTACTTTAAGGAGAAACTGGGTGTAAGCTTGAAAGTATTCGCTTCGAGAGCTGAGCGGCAGAACCTGCGCTACAGTGTGTTGCACGCAGAGACGGCAGACGAGAAATACACGCAACTGCGCAACCTCATCCTCGGACACCGCTGCCCGTCTATCATCTACGTAGCACGGACCCGCCGCACCCGTGAGTTGGCAGAGCGACTGCAGCGCGACGGCATCCGGGCACTGCCCTTCAACGGCAAGATGGAGGCTGCGGAGAAGGTGAAAAACCAGAATGCCTTCATGAGCGGCGAGACGCAGGTGATTGTGGCCACTTCTGCCTTTGGCATGGGTGTGGACAAAAAGGACGTAGGACTGGTGGTACACTACGACATCAGCGACTCGCTGGAGAACTATGTGCAGGAGGCCGGACGTGCCGGCCGCGACCCGCAGATGGAAGCCGACTGCTATGTACTCTTCGACGACAGCGACCTGGACAAGCATTTCATCCTGCTCAACCAGACTAAACTCAGCATCAGCGAGATACAGCAAGTGTGGAAAGCCATCAAAGACCTGACGGCCAAGCACGAGAAGGTCAGCTGCTCGCCTTTAGAGATAGCCCGGCAGGCAGGATGGAGCGACGACGACGGTGGCGGCATAGAGACCCGTGTGCGAGGAGCCATCACAGCCCTGGAACAGGCTGGCTTCATCAGTCGTGGCAGCA
This sequence comes from Prevotella sp., assembly GCA_017635615.1. Taxonomy (GTDB): domain Bacteria; phylum Bacteroidota; class Bacteroidia; order Bacteroidales; family Bacteroidaceae; genus Prevotella. Next base: position 4,079 of record JAGBLC010000192.1, on the reverse strand, counting down.
ATGCACCACGCATCTTCGCCACGGGCATCAAGGTACACTCTATGGACGAGGCACGGCAGCGACTCAGCGCCTCCACCCTCTTCGACGACATCACGCGAGAAGAGGCGGCACGCATCATCCACTCGCTCATCAGCAGTAGGGCCACAACTGACGGTCGCGGCGCAGAGGCAGAGAGCCGTGTCGACTATCTGGCCGACATCCTCGGCATGAAGAAGGAGACGGTGGTGCGCAACATCAATCTCATGCGGCAGGAAGGACTCCTGGCCGACACACAAGACATGCAGGCCCTTCTGGACCGTGCCAACATCAGTCGCGGACTGCAGGAGATGCTGCGCCTCGAACAGTTCCTGCTGCAACGCATCACCACAGATACCACCCTTTTCAACTACAAGCAGCTCAATGCTGAGGCGCAACAGGCAGGACACCAGCGATGCACCGTCAAAATGCTGCGCACGCTCTTCCACTTCCTCCTCATCAAGGGTTATCTGCGCAAGGAAGAGCATACCGCCAGCGGCAGTGTCAGCCTACGGTTGGAAGTGGACCGGGAAACAACGATGGCGCGGTTTAACCGACGGGTGAATCTGAGCCGCTTCGTGGCCAAGGAATTGACCAAAACGACAGAAGAGAAGATAATCACCTTCTCGATGGTGGAACTGCTGAACAAATACAACACCGCCTTGCAAACATCTGCTTTCGATGCTACAGAGAAAGCCACCCTGAGCGACATGGAGGAGACGCTGCTCTACCTCAGCAAGGCCGGCCTGCTGAAGATAGAAGGCGGGTTTATGGTGATATACAACACCATGCAACTGCACCGGAAGGTGGAACGCACGCGCCGCTACGGCAAGGAACAATACCGACTGCTGGACGAATTCTACCGCCAGCGCATTCAGCAGATTCACATCGTGGGCGAATATGCCAACATGATGGTGCGCGACTACGATGCCGCCATGCTGTTCGTCAGCGACTACTTCCTGATGGACTACCGCGCCTTCATCAACAAATACTTCAGGGGCGAGCGACGCACACAGATCACCAAGAACATCACACCCGCCAAATACCAGCAGATATTCGGCACGCTCAGCACCCGCCAACGCGAAATAATCGACGACAAGCAGTCGCGCTACATCGTAGTGGCGGCAGGACCAGGCAGCGGCAAGACACGTGTGCTGGTGCATAAGCTGGCCTCGCTCTTGCTGATGGAGGACGTGAAACACGAGCAACTGCTGATGCTCACCTTCTCAAGGGCAGCGGCCACGGAGTTCAAGAAACGCCTCATCGACCTAGTGGGCAATGCCGCCCACTTTGTCGACATCAAGACCTTCCACTCCTATGGCTTCGACTTGATAGGACGCAACGGCTCGCTCGAAGAGGCTGACAGTGTGGTGAGGCGTGCGGCAGAGATGATTGAGCGTAACGAAGTGGAAGAGAGCAAGATAGCCAAGAGCGTCCTCGTCATCGACGAGGCACAGGACATGAGTGCCGACGACTTCCGACTGGTGCAGGCTCTGATGCGCCAGAACGAGGAGATGCGCGTCATAGCCGTGGGCGACGACGACCAGAATATCTATGCTTTCCGGGGGTCGGACTCACGCTATCTGCAGTCGCTCATCACCAAGTGTCAGGCCACCCTCTACGAACTCACCGACAACTACCGCAGCGACCGTGCTATCGTCGACTATGCCAACCGCTTCGCAAGACAGATACAGGGCCGCATGAAGCAGACACCCATCGTGGCCGTCAGCCAACAAACGGGAACGGTTGCCGACTTCCCCGTGTTCAACATCAAAGACGCAGCATACAAAGGGACGACAGCCATCCTCACCCTCACCAACGAACAGACGTTGCAGGTGGCCCAACTCTTACGCCGACAGGGCAAACATGTAAGGATGATACAAGCCACCGACGGCTTCCGGTTCATCAACCTCGCTGAGGTGCGATACTTCTTCAAACAGCTGGGCGACAGCACTGACGGCAGTATCAGTCGAGAGCAGTGGGAAGCGGCCAAGCACCGCACAGAGGCATCGTATGCCACCAGCACCTGTCTGCCGGCGATGAAACGCTTTTTCGCCGATTTCGAGGCAACACACAACAGCTTCTACCGCAGCGACCTTCGAGAGTTTGCACTCGATTCAAGCATAGAGGACTTCATCGCCACCGACGACGATACCGTCTTCGTAAGCACCATCCATAAGGCCAAGGGACGCGAGTTTGACACGGTGCATCTCTTATTGGGAGGCATCCGATGTATGGACAACGACATGCTTCGTGCCATCTATGTTGGCATCACACGCGCAAAGCACCATCTGCTTATCTACCACGACACATCGGCGCTGACGAACCATCCGTCTGTCGTACTGTCGCTATCGATGCGCGATGTGTGGCTCGACTATTTCCGAAACAGAAAGGAACAGATCCTTCGTCTGCGGAGCGGCGACAGGCTGCAGTATGCCGACGGTTTTCTTATGTCACGAGGCGAACGCATCGGAAGCCTTTCCAATGCGATGCGCGAACGTATCAAGGCTTTGGAATCGAAGGGCTATGCCGTCACGGATGCTGAGGTGAGCTTCGTGATTGCCTGGCGGCCCCGGGAAGAAGACAGGGAAATCGCCGTATGCCTGGCCAATCTGGTTCTCGACAACGCGGACACATCACCACATGCAACGGCCTTTGCATAAACACACTAAAACTGACGAAAAAACAAGCTTTTTCTTGCATGTTTCTTCATAAATGCGTATTTTTGCAGAAAAATTTCGCAGAATGATTCTGAAATACGACGTTCTCGTCATCGGTGGTGGCCATGCAGGATGCGAGGCGGCCTGTGCCGCTGCCCGCATGGGAGCTCACACCTGCTTGGTGACGATGGACATGAACAAGATAGCCCAGATGTCGTGCAATCCGGCCGTCGGCGGGATAGCTAAAGGTCAGATAGTCAGGGAGATAGATGCTCTCGGCGGACAGATGGGTATCGTCACCGACAAGACAAGCATACAGATGCGTATGCTCAACCGCTCGAAGGGGCCGGCGATGTGGAGCCCCAGGGCGCAATGCGACCGCGAGAAGTTCATCAAGACCTGGCGCGAACAGCTCGACCAGACAGACAACCTGGACATCTGGCAAGACCAAGCAGAAGAGCTTATCGTAGAGAATGGTGCCGCAACGGGCGTGCGAACCATCTGGGGCATCACACTACTGGCCAAATGCGTGGTCGTGACGGCCGGAACGTTCCTCAACGGACTGATGCACATCGGACGCAGGATGGTGCCGGGAGGACGCATAGCAGAGCCTGCCGTGAAGCATTTCACGGAGAGCATCACACGTCATGGCATCTCGTCGGCCAGGATGAAGACGGGCACACCGGTGAGGATAGACCGCCGCAGCGTACACTTCGAGGACACGGAGATACAGCCTGGCGAAGAACCGCTGTACGGTTTTTCTTATTTAGACATTCCACGCAACTCTAAACAACTGCCCTGCTGGACGCTCAATACCAACGCAGAGGTACACAGGATATTGAACGAACGACTGGCCGACTCGCCGCTTTACAACGGGCAGATAGACAGCATCGGACCTCGCTATTGCCCGTCGATAGAGACAAAACTTGTCACTTTTCCCGACCGCGACAGCCACCCTCTCTTCCTCGAACCTGAAGGTGAGAACACCAACGAGATGTACCTGAACGGATTCTCGTCAAGCATGCCCGCAGAGGCACAGATAGAAGCCCTCAGGAAAATCCCGGCTCTACGTGACGTTCGCGTTTACCGACCAGGCTATGCGATAGAGTACGATTTCTTCGACCCTACCCTACTCTATCATACGTTGGAATCGAAAATTATCAAATACCTGTTCTTTGCAGGCCAAGTAAACGGTACGACTGGCTACGAAGAGGCTGCCGGACAGGGTCTTGTAGCGGGTATCAACGCTGCTCTCCGCGCGAGCTACGACGGCACAACCGACAATCCAACTGCGGCTGGCGAGGGATTTGTGATGAAGCGCGACGAATCGTATATCGGCGTACTCATCGACGATTTGGTGACGAAAGGAGTCGACGAGCCATACCGAATGTTCACCTCGCGAGC
>JAGBLC010000016.1 GCA_017635615.1 Prevotella sp. | reverse complement strand
TCAAATAATCAAGTCAAATGAGTGGATAAACGAACGCTTTCGCGAGCCAACGATGCCCCTTTGAGGCACTGAAACCAACTGAACTGATTCAGAAGGTACGGCTTCCACTCAAAAATATTAATTTTTAGAACTCACCTATATAGTTATTTTGCCGCCGCAAGCCTGACGGACGGTGCATCGGCAGAGCCGACGCATACACGACAGAGGCTTTTCGGTATTCTGGTATTCCGGGGTTATGGGGCATCGCTTATTACTGCTGCGAGATGTTGTTTCCAACGCTCGTAGGCCTCGCGGCATTCATCCTGATGGGTGGTGTCGGGCTGGATGGTGGCCAGTTGTCGGAGTGAAGAGAAGGCTTCGTTGTGGTCGCGATAGATGCCGGCACCGATGCCGGCACCTTTGGCGGCCCCAGCAGCCCCGTCGGTTTCCATCAGATGGATGGTAGCCCCGCTGGTGGTAGCGAGTGTCTGGCGGAAGATGTCGCTGAGGAACATATTGGCCTGTCCGGCATGAATCTGGCGGATATCCATGCCCATCTGGCGCATCACCTCCATGCCGTAGCAGAAGGAGAATACGATGCCCTCCTGAGCTGCACGTAGCAGATGAGCCCGTGAGTGGTTGTTGAAGTTTAGGCCATGGATGGAGCAGCCCACTTCGCGGTTCTCTAAAACGCGTTCGGCTCCGTTGCCGAAGGGGATGATGCTCACGCCATCGCTGCCTACAGGTATCGTTCCGGCCAGTTGATTCATCTCGGCATAGTTCATCTCTGCTGCCACATTGCGGTGCATCCATGCATTGAGGATGCCCGTTCCGTTGATGCAGAGCAGGACGCCAAGTCGAGTTCTCGGAGGTATGGAGGTACGGAGGTGCGAGGGTGCGAGATAACCTTCTTCGCCAAAACTATTCTCGCACTCCCGTACCCTCGCACCCTCGTACCCACGATTATCGCTAAGATGATTGACGTGCGCAAAAGTGTTTACGCGCGATTTCGGGTCGTAGTTCACCTCGCCCAGCACACCGTAGACGACCCCCGATGTTCCAGCTGTGGAAGCTACCTCGCCAGGCTCAAAGACATTGAGCGACAGAGCGTTGTTAGGTTGGTCGCCGGCACGATAGCAAATAGGAATGCCCTCGGGCAACCCCGTCTCCTCGGCTGCTTTGCGAGAGACATAGCCTTGAAGGCCAAAAGTAGGAACAATCTCTGGCAGGATGCTTTCGGGGAATCCGAAATAGTCCATCAGGAACCGAGCCGGGCAGTCTTCCTTGAAGTCCCAGAGCATACCCTCGGAGAGTCCGCTCACCGTCGTCCGCACCTCGCCCGACAGTCGCATGGCGATATAATCGCCTGGCAGCATGATCTTGTCTATCCGTTCAAACACCGAGGGTTCGTTCTCTTTCACCCAAGCCAGTTTGGCAGCTGTGAAGTTGCCGGGCGAATTGAGCAGATGGCTCAGACAGCGCTCTTCGCCCAGTTCACGAAAAGCGCGTTCGCCATAGGGGACAGCACGCGAGTCGCACCAGATGATGCTGGGGCGCAGCACCCGTTGCTCTTTGTCGACACACACCAAGCCGTGCATCTGGTAGGAGATGCCGATGGCTGAGATGTCCGATGCTTGGGGAGCGGGGAGCGAGGAGTGAGGAGCGAGGAAGCACATCTTGACGGCTTCTTTAGCATATGCCCACCAGTCGTCGGGATGCTGTTCGGCCCATCCTGCCTTCACGGCCATGATGGGTGCCTCGCTATCGGGATAATGAGCCGAAGCCACATACTTGCCTGTCTCTGCATCAACGATAGATGCCTTCACGGAGCTACTGCCAACGTCGAGCCCCAACAGATATTTTCCTTCCATATTCAGTAGTTTGGTTTTCCATCGGGCAAAGTTACTTCAAAACATTGAGACAGCCAAGAAAAAAGTAAAAAATATTTGGTTTTTTCGTTCACATAATCGTACCTCTGACTGCGTCGAAGGTACTCACGTTCGAAAAAACTCAAATAAATTTGGTTTTTTACTCACTTAATCGTACCTCTGACTGCATCGAAGGTACTATCGTTCGAAAATAAAAAAGAAATCAAGTTTTCTTTTTGTATTTTGCTCACTTAATCGTACCTTTGCAGGCGTAATAATATAAATAGGTATATGATCAGGAAATGGATATTGTTGCTGATGGCAGTCATGCTGCCTCTGCTGTCGGCCCATGCAGTGCTGAAAGAGCGCGACCTGAAGCAGACGCTCACTATCCTTCGCTCAGAGCTCGAGAAGGTACACACCGAACAGGAGCGCAACGTCAGGCGAGCCCAAGAACGGCAGGAACGTACACGGCGTGAGTTTATGCAGACGATGCAGCGCAGCAATCAGAATGCGCTGATGCTCTACTCGCAGAAACCCGACTACGTCTTCGACCTCACCTATGCCTGTCATGAGGCTACGGAGCAGTTCTGGAACTTCAAGCGCAAGTCGTCGCCCTTCAAGGAGTATATCGGGCGGATGGACTCCGAGCTGGCTCGCTACGACAGTCTTATCGTCAGCCTTCAGAACATGCGTATGGCGATGCTCGACGAGCGTTCGCAGATAGACCGCAACGTCTGTCTGACTTTGGCGGTGAACATCCGTCGTTCGCTGGCCGACTCGAAGGCATCGCTCAATGAGTATATCCTCAGCTACGAGTGGATGGAACGCCATCTGCAATATCTCAACGACTATGCCAACGTGCGTTACAATGAGATACAGAACAGCATCTTTGTCAACGGCGGGCAGAGTTATCCCGTCATCCTGAAGTCGCTGCCTTACTATCTCTCGACGACGGCCGAGACGGTGAGCGAGAAGTATCGACCGCTGCGTAAGGTCCACTCGCAGTGGGATGCGAAAATCATCTTGCAGCTCTTCCTCTACATCCTTGTCTATGGATTTGTAGCCATCCTGTTGAACCAGCTCTTCTTCCGCTTGCTGCCCAAACGGTTTCAGGGCAAGGTGTACAAGGCCAAGCGTCCGTGCATCATCATGGCCACGACGACCATCACCTTTGCCGTCATCCTGGCCATTGTTCGAGCTTTGGCCAACCAGAACTTCATCATCATGGCCAGCGAGCTGCTCATCGAGTATGCCTGGCTGTTAGGTGTCATCCTGGTGTCGCTGCTGTTGCGTATCAATGGCGATCAGATCAAGAGCGCCTTCCGCATCTATGCACCATTGATAGTGATGGGCTTCATCGTCATCTCGTTCCGCATCATCCTGATACCCAACGACCTGGTGAACCTGTGCTTCCCGCCTATATTGCTTTGTTGCACTTTGTGGCAGTGGTGGGCCGTGAGGCGTCACAACAGCAGCATTCCTCGCAGCGACATGTTCTACACCTATATGTCGCTGGGCATTTTCATCGCCAGCACCGTCTGCTCGTGGATGGGCTATACGCTGCTGAGCGTCCAGTTGCTCATCTGGTGGATCATGCAGCTGGCCTGCATTCTGACCATCACATGCCTCATCCACTGGATGAAGCTCTACAGCGATCGTAAGCAACTGGACAAGAAGCCTGCCACGCAGACATGGCTCTTCCGCTTTGTCTATACCGTTGTGTTGCCCTGGATGGCGCTGATGTCGATACCGCTGAGCATCTACATGGCTGCCGACGTGTTCAATCTGAGTGCGCTGACGTGGCAGGTTTTCAACCGCAAGCTCATCGACGTCAACAACTTCTCCATGAGCCTCTTCAGCATCATCCAGGTGATAACGCTCTTCTTTGTGTTCAAATACATCAACCGCCTTGCCCTCGATTTGTTGCAGCAGCACTTTAGCCAGCGTCATTTGGAGAATGCCGGTTCGCGGAAGATGATGGGTAAGAACGTCATCCAGGTGGTGGTGTGGGGAGCTTGGCTGCTGCTCTGCCTGAGCATCCTGCATGTCGGCGGCACGTGGCTGGGCTATATCGCCGGTGGCTTGTCAACGGGTATCGGTTTTGCCTCGAAAGACATCCTGGAGAACATCTACTATGGTATCTCGCTGATGGCTGGTCGCATCAAGGTGGGCGACTGGATAGAGTGCGACGGCACGAAGGGCAAGGTGGCCAACATCTCGTACACCAGCACGCTGGTAGAGGCCATCGACGGTTCGGTCATTGCCTTTACCAACTCGCAGCTGTTCACGAAGAACTATAAGAACCTGACAAAGAACCACGGCTACGTCTTGTCGCTTATTCCCTTCGGTGTTGCCTATGGCAGCAACCTGCACGACGTGTCGACGATGGTGGAGCAGGCCGTGATGCAGCTCAACCACCCCTATCTCGACCATGAGAAGCAGGTGCGTGTGGTGTTCACCGACTTTGGCGACAGCAGCATCAATTTCAAGCTGTTGTGCTGGGTAGATGCCATCAAACAAATCTATGCCGTGAGCGATGTCATGGAGTGCATCTACGACACTCTCAACGCCCACGGCATAGAGATTCCGTTCCCGCAGCGGGATGTCCATCTGATTCAGGGGTGAGAAGTAGCATTCTCCTCTCACCTCTCACGACTTAGTAGTCGTCGTCGTCGGCCACGTCGGCGGCTTCGAGGTCGAGGTCGGCCGGATCGGTATCGATGGTGGTGCGATAGCTCTCCTCGGTGAGCTTATCCTCGTCGTATTCGTCCTCCTCGTCGTCGTAGTCGTCATCGTGGTCTGGCTCGTCGTAGTCGCGGTCGGGGTCGTCGTCGTTGTCGTCGATGTCGAACTTCATCTTCGGGCGTTCCACGATGGGCTTCACTTTGGCGAAGATGGCTTCCACCCACGAGCCCTTGGGAATCTCGAGCACCTCGAAGCCTTCGTTCACCATCTTGTCGTACATGCCGCCAGCCTTGCGCAGTCGTTCGGCGGGTAGGGTGGTGGTGCTGATGTCGAATCCGCTGAGGATGATGTCCTTGATGCTCTGCGAGAGCGAGTCCCATCCGCCGCCGAAGTTGCGGTCGAGCACCTCGACGAGCTTGGCTGCCGAGATATGCCGGATATTCTCGTAGGTGAGGTCGGTCACACGCGAGATGGGGCGTTTCTTCACTCCCATCTTGATTTGTGTGTTCTCGTCGAGCTTGATCTTTCCGACCTTGAAGCCGCGGGCCTCCATTTTCTTGATCACCTCGGGCTTGTCAATCTTCACTTCCTCTATCTCGAAGGCCGTGCGAATCACGTCGATATAGTGGTGGAAGTTGTCTTTCAGGTCGGCATCTTTCTCTGCGGAGTTCCACATACGGAAGACATCGTTCTCCTGAATATCCCAGGCGCTGCTCTTGGTGAGCGTCTTGAGTGTAAACGTCTTTTTCTGACTATCTTTCATATTTTTGTTGTGTTTGATTTTTTTTAGATGTTCAGTTTAAAGTCATCGCCGTCGCGCATGACAGGGAATTTTTCTCGGAACATTGCCAGCGGCTCCTGTTCGATCAGTCCGCTGACAACTTCTTCACTTCCATTGTCGGAAGCCAGCAGTCGTCCCTTTGCGTCGATGATGTACGACCCGCCGGAGTAGTGGCTCGTGGGGTCGTTGCCCACGCGATTGGCAGCCACGACGTAGCATTGGTTCTCCAGGGCGCGAGCCTGTAGCAGGACGTCCCACACGCGACGTCGCGATTCGGGCCAGTTGGCCACGATGACCATTGCGTCGTAGTCGCCTCGGTTGCGCAGCCATACGGGGAAGCGCAAATCGTAGCATACAGCCAGCAACAAGCGCATGCCCTGAAAGCTGACGATGGTGCGCTCCGTGCCTTTGTGGAAAAGCTTGTCCTCGCCTCCATAGCTGAAGAGGTGGCGCTTGTCGTAGCAGGCGACACTACCGTCGGGCCATACGAAATGAAGACGGTTGCAGAGCTGGTTGTCGTCGTCGGTGACTGCCATGCTGCCGCAGACGGCACAACGTCGCTGCCTTGCCTGTGCTATCATCCACTCCAGAGCTTCGTCGTGTCGGGGAGGCCTTCCGTCGGTCATGAATCCGGTATTCCACATCTCAGGAAGAACGCAGAGGTCGGCTTCGGGAGCACTGTCCATCAGTCTCTCAGCCGATAGCATGTTGTCGACGGGGTTTCCCCAATGGATGTTGGTCTGTAGGATGTTTATCTTCATTCCTTCTGTGGCTTTCAATGTGAAGTCTGTCGTGGCTGTATGCCTGCTTTCGGTTGCAAAGATAATGGCATAAAACCTATTATGCAAGTTTTTCAACGATTTTTTTTTGAATTTTCTTCGATTAAGGCCATTATATCCGTTCAGAAACGAAAAATATGTTGAAAAAAATGCTCATCTCAAACATTTTTTGTAATTTTGCACCGCGTAGCAGGAAGCCTTGTCGCTTTCAGCTTTTGCAAAAACAGACATTGAAACCAATAAGAACAGAAGAAAGAAGATATGAAGAACCTGAAACAGTATCTGCCAGAAGTGCTGGTGATCGTTTTGTTTGCGCTTATCGCGTTTGCCTATTTCTTCCCTGCCGACATCGAGGGGAAGATATTGTATCGTCATGACTCATCGGCCGGAGTAGGCCTGGGTCAGGAAGCCCAGAAGTATAAGGATGCGACGGGCAAGACCACCCGTTGGACCAACTCGGCCTTCGGAGGTATGCCCACCTACCAGACGGCCCCGTCGTATGGCAGCACAGAGAGCATCACCGCCGCTGCGAAGGCCTACCATCTGTGGTTGCCCGAGAATGTGTGGTACGTCTTTGTCTACCTCTTGGGCTTCTACATCCTGCTGCGTGCCTTCGACTTCCGTCGATGGATGGCAGCATTGGGTGCCGTTGTGTGGGCTTTCAGCAGCTACTTCTTCATCATCATCGCTGCCGGGCATATCTGGAAGGTATGGGCTTTGGCTTATCTGCCGCCGATGATAGCCGGTATCGTCCTGGCCTATCGTGGCAAATATCTGTGGGGCCTCATCGTGACAGCCATCTTTGCTGCCTTCGAAGTGAATGCCAACCACGTGCAGATGACCTACTACTACCTGTTCATCATTGTGCTGATGGCGCTGGCTTGGCTCGTCGATGCCATCCGCAAGGGGCAGCTGCTCCATTGGCTGAAGGCTACGGGTGTCTGTCTGGCAGCTGCCGTGATAGGCATAGGCATGAATGCGTCGACGCTCTATCATACATGGCAATATTCGCAGGAGTCGATGCGCGGCAAGAGCGAACTGGTGAAAGCCAATAGCGCCAACCAGACGTCGAGCGGACTGGAGCGCGACTACATCACCGACTACAGCTATGGTATCGGCGAGACATGGTCGCTGCTTATCCCGAATGTCAAGGGTGGTGCCTCCGATCGCGTCTTGGGAAGCACGTCGGCTGGCAAGAAGCAAGGCAGCAGCCACTATTTCAACACCGCTGAAGGAACGATACCTTATTCTTATATATACGACCAGATGCCGATGTACTGGAATGAGTCGACGCTCGACCGGCAGCAGCCAGGCACGTCGGGTCCCGTCTATGTGGGAGCTTTCGTGCTGATGCTCTTCGTTCTGGGACTATTCATCGTCAGAGGTCCCCTGAAGTGGGCATTGCTCATTGCCACCCTGCTGAGCATCATGCTGGCATGGGGGCAGAACTATATGCCGCTGACCAACTTCTTCATCGACTACGTGCCGATGTATGCCAAGTTCCGGACGGTAGAGTCGATACTGGTCATAGCAGAGTTCTGCATACCGCTTCTGGCGATGCTGGCATTGAAAGAGTTCGTATCCTCGAAGAGTGAGGAGCGAGGAGTGAGGAGCGGGAAAGCCATTTGGGCAGCCTTCGCCCTGACGGCCGTGCCTTGTCTGCTCTTCGCGTTGATGCCCGGACTGTTCTTCAATTTCACAACCAATACAGAGGTGAGCCAGTTCCAGCAGATGCTGCCGCAAGACCAGCTCGGTGCGTTCATGGACAACCTGCAGCAGGTGCGCCGCAGCATCTTCACAGCCGACTGCTGGCGCTCGCTGGCCATCATCGTGGTGGGTATGCTCCTGCTGTTGCTCTATCGGGCGAAGAAGCTGAAGCAGTCGTGGCTCATGGGAGCCCTCATCGTGCTCTGTCTCTTAGATATGTGGACGGTCAACAAGCGCTACCTCAGCTACGACATGTTTGTTCCGAAGAGCGAGCGCGAGGCTCCGCAGCAGCTCACCAAGACCGACGAGATGATTCTTAAGGACACCACCGCACAGGGCAACTACCGTGTGCTGAACATGGCTTCGAACACGTTCAACGAGAACGAGACGAGCTATTACCACAAGAGCATCGGCGGCTATCATGCTGCCAAGCTGCGCCGCTATCAGGAGATGATAGAGCACTACATCATGCCCGAGATGCAAGCACTCATGCCGGCCATCGCCAATGCTGC
>JAGBLC010000191.1 GCA_017635615.1 Prevotella sp. | reverse complement strand
TCTCTACTCCGGCCTTGAGTAGTTGGGAGCCTCGCTGGTGATGGAGATGTCGTGCGGATGACTCTCTAAGACACCGGCATTGGTGATGCGGGTGAAGCGGGCGTGGTGCAGGTCATCAATGGTGGCAGCACCGCAGTAGCCCATTCCCGAGCGCAGTCCGCCCACGAGCTGGTAGATTACCTCCTGCAGCGTACCCTTGTAAGGCACGCGTCCGGCGATACCCTCCGGCACCAGCTTCTTCACATCCTTCGTTCCGGCCTGGAAATAGCGGTCCTTCGAACCGTTCTCCATCGCCTCGAGCGACCCCATGCCGCGGTAGCTCTTGAACTTACGTCCGTTGAAGATGATGGTGTCGCCCGGACTCTCCTCCGTTCCGGCCACCAACGAACCGATCATCACGCTGTTGCCGCCAGCAGCCAAGGCTTTCACGACATCGCCCGAATAGCGCAGTCCGCCATCGGCGATGAGCGGTATGTTTGCATCTTTCAGGGCCGTAGCCACATCGTAGACGGCGCTCAGCTGCGGTACGCCCACGCCGGCAACGACGCGAGTGGTGCAGATGCTGCCCGGGCCGATGCCCACCTTCACACAGTCGGCACCATTGTCGGCCAGCAGCTTGGCAGCCTCGGCTGTTGCCACGTTGCCCACCACGATGTCTACGTTGGGGAACGATGCCTTGGCCTCGACGAGCTTCTCGATGACAAACTTCGAGTGGCCGTGAGCCGTGTCGATGACGATAGCGTCGGCACCGGCATCCACCAGAGCCTGCATGCGGTCGAGCGTATCTACCGTCACTCCCACGCCGGCAGCAACGCGCAGACGGCCCTTGCTGTCCTTGCAGGCCATCGGCTTGTCCTTGGCCTTGGTGATATCTTTATAGGTGATGAGTCCTACGAGGTGGTTATCCTTGTCTACCACGGGAAGCTTCTCGATCTTGTTCTCTTGAAGGATCTCAGCGGCAGCTGCCAGGTCGGTCTGCAGATGAGTGGTGACGAGATTCTCGCTCGTCATCACCTCGTCGATGGTGCGGTCCTGTCGCAGTTCGAAACGCAGGTCGCGGTTGGTCACGATGCCCACCAGGTGGTTGTCCTCGTCGACTACGGGGATGCCGCCGATATGATATTCGGCCATGATGGCCAATGCCTCAGCCACTGTGCTTCCACGGCGGATGGTCACGGGATCGTAGATCATACCGTTCTCGGCTCGTTTGACGATGGCCACTTCGCGTGCCTGAGCCTCAATCGACATGTTCTTGTGTATCACACCGATACCGCCTTCACGGGCAATGGCGATGGCCATGGCGCTCTCCGTCACGGTGTCCATGGCAGCCGTCACGAAGGGGATGTTCAGCTCGATGTTGCGGGAGAAGCGTGTTTTCAATTCTACTGTTTTGGGGAGTACCTCAGAATAAGCGGGTATCAACAAGACGTCGTCGAAGGTCAGACCGTCCATAACAATTCTATCGTCTACAAAAGAAGCCATACTACGAAATTTTTTTGTTTTTGCCTGCAAAATTACGAATAATATTCCACATCGCATGTCTGTTTTCACCAAAAACATACCTTATTAATTGTAATTAACGAAAAGAGGCAGGCTGTCCAAATAAAAAGAAAACCGCAAGCAACCGATAAAAGGCAGCCTGCGGATAACATAAATGTTGTGTCGACACTTGGATTCGGACCAAGGACCCCCACCATGTCAAGGTGATACTCTAACCAACTGAGCTATGCCGACTCTACGCAATACCACTCATCAAGCGACCCGTCCGCTGACCGTACCCAGAGCCGGGGTCGAACCGGCACGGGTTGCCCCACTGGTGTTTGAGACCAGCGCGTCTACCGATTCCGCCATCTGGGCAGCGGCGACTGCGTCAGCCTTGCATCTTGTGGTAAATGCGGTGCAAAGGTACACATATTTTTCGAACTACCAAATTTTTTTCATCAAAATGTGTTGTTTTCGTGCTTTTTTTGCAAAATATTCTGAAAAACAGCCCCCAAAAGTTGTCTGCCTCGCATTTTTTGTGTAACTTAGCCGATGCGTTGCTATGGCAGCGCGAATAAAAACATGTTTATCAGAAAATCTACCTCAACGACCTATGACAACATCCAACAACAACTATTGCGTCATCCTCGCAGGAGGAAGAGGGCGTCGGCTGTGGCCCTGTAGCCGCAACAAGCACCCGAAGCAGTTTGTCGACTTCTTCTCAACCGGACGCACCCTCCTGCAAGCCACTTTCGACCGTATGAGGCGGCTCATACCCACCGACAACATCTATATCAGCACCAACCACGAATATGCTCACTATGTGCTGGACCAGCTGCCCGAGCTGCCTCGTGAGAATGTGCTCAGCGAGCCCATCCACCGCAATACGGCACCCAGTGTGGCATGGGCCACCTACCGTATCCTGAGACGCAACAGCGAGGCCAGGATGGTTGTGGTGCCCTCCGACCAGGCTGTCTTCAACGAGCAGCAGTTTATGAACGATGTCAGCGAAGGGCTCGACATGGCTGCCGACGGCCACTTTGTCCTTGCCCTCGGCATCATGCCCACAAGGCCGGAGCCCGGCTACGGCTACTTGCAGAAAGACGAGAGCGTCATCCCAGGAAAGGTGTACACCGTGAAGTCATTCACGGAGAAGCCCGACAGAGAGTTTGCCAAGGTCTTCATGGACAGCGGCGAGTTTCTGTGGAATACGGGTCTCTACATTACCAGCGTGCAGCACATGCGGCAATGTATGCACCGTATCTTTCCTACCGTCATGCCCGAGAGTGAACATCTCTCCGGCGAGAAGGAACTGGAGAAGGAGCTGCTCTTCATCGAGGAGAACTTCCCTGCCTATCCCAACGTGTCGCTCGACTTCGGGCTGATGCAGCATTGCGAAGACGTACGCGTCATGCGTTGCGACTTCGGCTGGGCCGACCTCGGTATGTGGCACTCCGTCTACGAGAGCCTGCGGAAGAGCGACGACGACAATGTGGTCATTGATTCCGACGTTATCCTTGACGATGCCAAGGGCAATATTATCAAGCTTCCCAAGGGCACGCTCGGTATCATCAACCAGCTCGATGGCTACATCGTGGCCCTGAAGGACAACGTGCTGCTCATCTGCAAGAAAGGCGACTCGTCGGCGCTTATCCGTAAATACGTCAACGAGGTACAGCTAAAGTACGGCGACGACTTTATCTGATACGACAGCAATAGTCTCCTGTCCCACCGAAAAAAACACTCCCTGCCAACCGGGCGGGGAGTGTTTCTGTTGTATGAAGTAATGCGGTGATTACTTGCTGGCCATCTTCACGGTCTTCACCGTGCCGTCGGCCATGCGAACCTGCTTGATGAGCAGACCCTTGGCCTGAGCATTGGTGCGGCGACCCATAGCGTCGAAGTAGACGGCATTCTGCTCGTCGGCATTGATGCTGCTGATGGCAGTAGACGAGCCAGCCTTGGTGAACTTATTGCTGGTGTAGATGGTATAGTAGTAGATCGTGTTCGGCTTGCCGTTGATGAAGATCCAGTTGTCGGTGGTGAACTCACCGGTGGCCTCATCGTAAGTCATCACGACATCCTCGATGCCACTCTCGCCATATCCTACGAAGAACATATCGTACTGGTTATTAACCTGTCCGAAGTACTGACCGGTCGTGAAGGTGACGGTCGAACCGTTCTTCTCACCCTTCACCCATGCCTCGGGCAGATAGAAGTCGGCGCAGAGTCCCTGCACGTAGACGTCATTGCCGTCGAAGCCGACCTTAATCTCAGCCTCATAGTCTTCGTAGATGGGATCTTCTGTTTCCTCATCGAACGAAAGTTCCTGTGAGGTGAAGATATAATCCTCGGTGACGAGGTTCTCAGGAGCAACGACCACTTCGGGTTGAACGGCCTCACCCTTGATAATCTCGAGGTTGGAATAATAACCCCATGCGCTGATAGATGTCTTCTCAGAGCATTCTGTGAGATAACCGTTATCAACGGCGAGAGTGAGCTTCTGTGCCTCTACGTCATAGTCGAAGACGTAGCTGTCCTGATAGACAAAACTGTTTTCAGCATCAACAGTGGCACCGTTCAGATATTCCTTGCCGTTGTCGTCTTCACCAACGAACTGACCGGAAGCAAACACGGCCTGGCCGTTGACGATGGTACCCTTCACCCAAGCCTCGGGGAAGTAGTAGGCAAGTCCCTGCACGTAGACATCGTCGCCATCAAAGGCTACCTTGTTTGGCTCGTTGATGTCGTTAGCTCCCTGCGATGTGTAATAGGTGGCTTCGATGTGCCAGTCTTCCAGCTCTACACCGGCGGGAACTTCAACGAGCTGGTCCTCTTCAATAGGAGTAGTGCCGTCGCCGACGACCCAAGTGAAGGTCATCTCAGCGAGTTCTTCGCCCGTAGCCTTGTTCTGGAAGATACCGGCGGGGATGGTCAGCACGTAGGTGCCTTCCTCGGTGTAGTTGAAGTCGGTCATCTTACCGAAGTAGATGTCGGCCTTCGTTCCGGCGGTGTTCAGCGACATCGTCTTGAACTCAAGGAGGTTGACATCGTCATCCTCTTCCGAAGCGGCAGCCTCGATCATCTCTGTCTCACCGTTGAAGGTCAGCGTGAGATCCTTTGTGTAGTCGATGCGGCTGACAGAGCCGTCAACGAAGTTCAGGGCGAAGTGGTTGCCCAGGCTCTCCAGGTTCTCGGCTTCCTCGGGATCGATGGTCCAAGAGAGCACGAGCGGAGCCACGATGCTGTAGTTGAAGGTGAGTTCGGGAACCTCAACGGTTTCCTCGTCAACTGTCAGTGTCAGCGAACCGGCGGGGATGGTCAGCGTGTACTCACCGGGAGTGGTCGACTCCTCGTAAGAGAGCATCACCTTCTTGTTGGCAACGACCAGCACGGGAGCGAAGTTCTCTTCCTCAGTGGTGTTGTTCTTCAGTGTGGCAACAGCTGTGGGGTCAACTCTTGTGACGGCATAGTCGCCGAAGGTAACGGTGAAGGCACCGATGGCATCAATCTCACCCTCTTCGGGGTCGATAGCAACATAGTCCATCACGTCGAAGGGCTTCTCCTCGGGGATGTAGATGCGTACGTTCTGGTACTGCTCCCACTGAGAGCCGTTCTGGAGTTCGTACTTGTCGAGTGTATATTCGTCGGCTTCTGCGTTGTAAGTGAACACTACGTTAGCGTGGTCAGGCTCGAAGATGACATCCTCGCTGCCCATCTGCTGTCCGCCTTCGAAGGTCACCTTGTCGCCCTCGAGCGTACCTTCCACCCAAGCTTCGGGCTGGCACTCGGCAAGACCCTGAATCTTCACGACATTGCCGTCGACGCTCACCTTGACATCGCGCTCTACGGCTGTCCAGTTGTAGTTCTTCATCTGCTGTGCCTCGTACTTGTAGTCCTTGGCCTCAACAGGCTCTACGATGGGCTGTTCGCCACCGTCTTTAAATATTTCAACAGCGGTATAGTTCTCTGTAGTTGTGTATCCACCGTCGGCCATCAGCTCGTTGATGACGTAGGCATCGGTTGTGAGCTTGTTGTTGGTTTCGTCGTAGGTAAATACAACGTCGTTCTCTGCGCTGAAATAGACTTTATAAGAACCAACAACAGTGCCAAGGATCGACTGCTCGTCCAGACCGACATACTGCTTCTTAGCGAAGGTGATGGTCTCGCCGTTGCGAACACCCTTCACCCAACCGTCGGCATAGTCGCGGCTCAAGCCCTGAACGTAAACATCGTTGCCGTCGAAGGCTACCTGAACGGTGGCTGTGATGTCTTCAGCGGGGTAGATGCTCTCGGCGGGCTTCACGCTCTTATACTGATACTCCTCAGCGGTGACGCCTTCGGGGAGCTGCACGAGCTCGTCGCTCTGTGTGGGATCCTCAGGACCGACCACTTCCTGTTCCTTCACGGTAAAGTGGAAGGTCAGTTCGGGATTCGTCACATCGTTGACATCGATGCAAGCGGCAGGCACTACGAGCGTATAGCTTCCGGCTGTGGTGATTTCGTCGAAGTTGAGCTGGATGGTGCCGTCCCACGGGTCGTAGAGCGTTCCCTCGGTGGTCTCGTTGGTCTCGTCGTTGACGAGGTAGGGATTTCCGATACCTTCGCCATAATATCCGTTGACACTTTCATACTCGGTGAAGTCGAGCGTGAAGCTTTCAATAGCGTCGAGCTCGCTGCCATCGGCAGGCGTGATCTTCACGTTGTCGAACGGCGAAGCTACGACGGGCTCCTCAGGAGTCTCGCTCTGCTTCTGATAGGTCACTTCCATCGAGAGGATGCTGGCCTTGCTCTTTGCCGAGTTGTAGAAGGTCAGCTCTGTGGCTGTGCCTTCCCAGGTGTGGAAATACTTGGGGTTCGTGAAATCGGAGAAATCCTGTCCGTCGGTAAATGTGCCGGTGGAGGCCTTCAGACCGTCGGCGTACGAGGAGTGGTAGACCACCACCTTCGTGATAGTTGCACCCTCGGCAGCGTTGATGCTGAAAGTGTTGTTTTGGTTGAGTGTAATGGTAGCCGTTGCCTCGGCAAAGGTGGGATTGGCAGTGCCGCTACCTTTGGCGAAAGTGCCGGTAATGTCTTCACTGCTGAACACGATGTCTGTCGGGACATCACCGTCAGCATAACCTTGTTCTGCTGCATACCATGTGGCGGTAGCTTCCGTTGTCGTTGTGCCTTCGTCGTCTGCGGCCATCAGTGGCGCAAGCATCGGCAGGGCAGCATACGAAAGAACGCCAGCAAGCAGCGTAGCAATCATGAAAGTCAGTTTTTTCATAAGCTTTCCTTTCTTTTTTTAAGTTAAACGGTTTAGATAATAATAGTTTATAGATTATTTATGTAAATCTGCGTAGTAGGCTTCGCCTGTTTTTGTATGCGCGTGCAAAGATACAAATTATTTTTATACCAGCAAACGTTTTTGCAAAAAAAATGCGAATATATTCATTTTTGTCTTTTTCATCTTTAACCCCCATAAAACTAATAAGCTCCCGCAGTTCTTCACCAAGGGAGCTTACCTGTTTATACCTATTTAATATATAAGGTCAGTCGTGCAGGATGAGTGCCGACTGCAGCGAGACATCCACCTTGTCGCCGCTCAGCTGCCGCAGTCCTTTCTCGTCGATACGTCCATGTTCGCAGACAACGGTATAGTGTCCGTTGGGGATGTCGACGCACACCTCCTCGCGGTTGGCGTTGAGGATGACGATGATGTCGCGCCAGTCGTCGCGTCCGGCATAGTTCTTCAGGCGGAAGGCTACTACATTCTTCGGAGCGTCAAGAAACTCCAGGTGCTTCCTCACCAAGTCGGCCGAGCCTAAGCGGAAGGCGGGGTGATTGTTCCTCAGGGCGATGATACCTTTATAATAGTTGCACACCTGCGGGTAGCGCTTCAGGTTGTTCCAGTCGAGGTGGTTGATAGAGTCGGGCGACTCGAAGGAGTTGTGCACACCCTTCTTGTCGCGCAGCATCTCCTCGCCGCAGAGCATGAAGGGTACGCCCTGTGAGGTGAAGACGGCTGTCTGTGCCAGGAGGTCGAGACGGATGAGCTCTTCCATCTGCCCCTTGCTGAGCCGTCTGTTCGACTGCAGCGAGGGTACACTGGCCTTCAGCCGGTCGACGAGACACATGTCGTCGTGACAGCTGACGTAGCTGATCATCTGCGTGGGTTCCGTTGCCCACGGCTGCTTCGAATAGTTCACCTGCTGCATGTCTACCTGCGGATGGGCGATGCCGCCGACGATGCCAAACTTGATGCTCTCCTCACATCCCGGGATACAGGCCAGGAAGGCGGGCTTCTGGTCGTTGTCGAACGGTCCGCGTAGGGCGTCGCGTATCTCGTCGGAGAAGGCTGCGATGCCTGGCATCTTCGAGATGTTGGCCTTCAGTCCTAACTTCTCGCCCGGATAGGCACAGTTGCCGGCGCTCCACCCCTCGCCATAGATGAATATGGTGGGGTCTATCTCGTCGACGGCCTTGCGGATGGCGTTCATCGTCTCGATGTCGTGGATGCCCATCAAGTCGAAGCGGAGTCCGTCGATGTGGTATTCGTTGATCCAGTGCCTGACGCTCTCAACCATAAACTGTCGCATCATCGGGCGTTCCGATGCCGTTTCGTTACCGCAGCCCGAGCCGTTGCTGTATGTTCCGTCAGCGTTCTTGCGGTAGAAGTAGTCGGGATAGGTGCGCTGGAAGTTGCTGTGGTCGATGTCGTAGGTGTGGTTGTACACCACGTCGAGAATCACTCTGATGCCTGCTTTGTGCAGGGCCTGTACCATCTGTTTGAACTCGTTGATGCGGCATGCGGGGTCGTAGGGGTTGGTAGAGTAGCCTCCTTCCGGCACGTTGTAGTTCACGGGGTCGTAGCCCCAGTTGTACTTGTTCTTGTCCAGTTGCGTCTCGTCTACCGAGCCATAGTCGTACGATGGCAGGATGTGTACGGCGTTGATGCCCAGCGTTTTCAGGTGGCGGATGGCTTTCGGCTCGGTCAGTGCGAGGAATTTTCCTTTATGCTCCAGTTCCGACGATTTGTCGATAGAGAAGTCGCGGTGGTGCATCTCGTAGATGATGAGGTCGGCGGGCGACTTCACGACGGGTCGTCTGTCCTGTTCCCATCCTTCGGGGTTGGTGGCAGCCATGTTGATGATCGCCCCTCGCTGTCCGTTCACGCCGACAGCCTTGGCGAAGACACCCGGTGTCTCTCCTCGTCCGATGTCGAAGGTGTAGAATCGTCCCATGAGGTTGCCCTTAACGGTTGCCGTCCACTGTTCGTCGGCCGTGCGTTTCATCTTTACCGTCTTGAGTGCCTTGCCGCCCTGCCCTTTGTCATAGAGGCGCAGGGTTACGCTCTTGGCACTGTTGGGGGCGAAGAGGCGGAAGGTGGTCTGTTCCGGTGTGTACTCCATCTCGTTGAAGGTCTGTGCTGTTGCGACCATTGGCAACAAAAGCGAAACGATTGCTGTAAGGATCATTTTTTTCATCATAGTGTCATAGTTTTTCTTTTTGGCAAAGTTAGTGTTTTTTCGCCAAACCCCGATGCGCAAGCCGATGTTTCAGTCCTTTTGGCTGGGCAAACGTTTGCATGCGGGTTCTTATTCCTTGTTCTGTTGACGAGGGCTCTTGCTGAGTTTTACCGCTGCGGTGAGCATCAGGTAGCGGGGCAGACTGTTGTGCCACGTCTCGGTGCGTCCTTGCGCATTCACCTCGTATTGCGTGTTGGACAGTTCGTGCAAGAGGTCGAAGGCCTGCAGTTTCAGCGTTAGGTGTTCCTTGAAGAACGAGCGCGTCAGCTGGGCGTTCCACACCAGATGGTCGTCGTTCATCAGGTGGCTCTGGTAGCCACGGCGGCTGAACATCTTCAGGTCGGTGGCTATCTGTAGTTTCCACGGCAGCTCGTATTGCACCGTGAGGCCATAGTCGAAGTTGACGGCACTGATGTTCTCAAAGCCCTGCCGGCCGGACGTGGTGCGCCGCCAAGCGATGTTGCCGTCGATGCCGAGGGTCAGTGTGCCACGCTGGTAGGTCAGCCCGAGTCCTTCCTCAAGGGTCAGGTTGTTCACCTTCGAGCGCACAGCGCTGCTGGCTTCCTCGTCGTTGGAGAAGAAGATGTCGAAGTCGACGCTGTGCGCATAGCCGAAGCTGGTCTTTGTCGACAAACGTAAGAACTTCTTCCGGTCTATCGGCCGTTCGAATCTGAAGCCTAAGGATGTCGTCCAGTTGCCGTTGACGTTGTCGCTCATATAGGTATAGGCACCCGTCGTGGGGTTGTAGGTGGTGCGTGTGCCCCAGTCGTCCTGAATGATGTTGAGCGATGCCCCCACCGAGATGGTTTGTTCCGTGGAGTCGTTGCTCCAATTCTTGAGCAGCTCGAAGGCATGCGTCCAGCGGTTTTTCAGCTCCGGATTGTTCACCACCTGGGCCATCGGGTTGGTCGTGTCGTCTACGGGCAGGATGTCGAGGAAGGCCGGCCGTTCCGGTTCCAGCGAGTAGCTGGCCATGAGGTAGTTGCGGCTCCAAGAGAAGTAGCTGATGGTAGGTGTGACGAATACGTCGGAACGGCGGTCGAAGATGTCTTCGTCGCACATATAGTTGATGCGTTCGTCCGTTTTGCTCACGGGCAGCGAGAAGGAGGCAAGGCTGTTGTCGCGCCGCCAGATGAAGCTGAGTTCGGCTGTATACTTGCGTGTCAGCGTGGTGCTTCGGTCGCTGTTGTCGAGGTCGTAGGCCAGCATCAGCGAGTCGCGTGTGGAGGGAAGGCTCCACTGTCGGCCTTTCATCGAGCGGAGCAGCTGTCCTGCCGTCTGCGAATAGTCGGGCTCGGCCCAATGGCTGCCCAGCCAGTCGAGCCGGAAGAATCCGTTGGTGAGCGATGTGAAGGCCTGGTTGTACTTCAGTTCGGCGAAGATGTCAAAGCCATTTCCGAGGCTGAGGTTATAGCTGAAGCTGGTTGTCCAGTCGTACTGCTGCTGATGGTTGTCGTAGAACGAGTGGCGGTAGTCGGGCGATGATGTTTGGTGGTAGTCGACGAGTCGTTGTCCGAAGGTCTCCAAGGGTCGCTGGTGGTTCCACGTTCCGTTGAGTCCGAGCGCGATGAAGTCGCCCCACGGCAAGGGTTTGTGCCATCGCAGATGGGCGTTGAGAGCTATCGTCTCGCTCTTGCCGAGCTCGCGGTTGCGCATGGTGTGCAGCGGTGCTGTGCTGCTCTCGTCGTCGAAGGATCGACCTCGGGTATAGTCGAAGTTGATGAGCGATGACAGGTTGTAGGGCTTTTCCAGCTCTATGGTGTTGCTGACGTTAAGGGAAAAGTCTTTCTGCCGGTTGGCCGTCGAGCTGTTCTCCAAGATGTTGCCCTCCGATGCGAAATGCTCTGTCGTCGTCTCTTGCCGGTTGTCGGCATCGCGCCATTGCGCCGTAGCGTCGACAATCGTGAAGTGCTTCTTGTCCGGGTGTTCCGTCTTGAAGTGCAGACCGGCCATCTTTGTGCTGAGCAGTCCTTCCGGCAGGTCGTCGGGATCCCAGTCGCCCTTGCTGCCAGGCTTGCGGTTCTCGTTGACATTGTTGAGGTTGCCGAAGGCCGAGAGCATCGTGTGGTCGTCGAAGTACATGCCGAAGAGCCGCCCCAAGTAGCGGTCTTCCGTACCCAGGCCAGCCTCGGCGTTGGCCAGGATGTTGCGGTTGAACTCGCGTTTCAGGTTGACGTCCATCACATAGTCTTTCTTCTCTACGTCGCGGCCTACACGTTCGCTCAGCCGTGTCGACTTGTGGTATACCTTCAGGTCCTTCACCGTGTAGTAGGGCAGGTTGTCGAGCACGAGCTGGTTCTTGCCTCGGAAGAAGTCCTTTCCGTTCAGGAGCAGGTAGTCTATGCGCTGTCCGTTGATGTAGATGTCGCCGTTCTGCTTCAGCTCGGCACCCGGGAGCTGTCGTACCAGTCCGTCGAGCATCGAGCCTTCGGGCAGGTTGAAGGCAGCGGCATTGTAGACGATGGTGTCGCCGCGATACTGTATCTTCACCTTGGTGCCCGTAACGACCACGCCGTCGAGGTCTACCTCCTTGTAGATGTCGCCACTGCGCTTCATCAGCAGTCGCGGCACCTCGAACCATTCGTTGCGGCGTATCTTCGGCAACTCGTAGGTTGTCCAAAGGTCGTCGTAGCCTTCGAGGGTGGCATGGAGGAGGTAAGTCTGCTGACGTCGCGGCACCTCGAAGAGGGCATACGAGCGGTTCATCCCGTCCCAGACGGAGCAACTGACGGTGTCTACCACGGTAGAGTCGGCCCGCATCAGCGTGATGTGAGCTGCCAGGGGCACCTTCGTGAATGAGTCGTAGGCCGATAGCGAGAGGGTCAGCTTGCGCTCACCCTTGGTCTGCTTGTCGTCTTGCTGCTGTTGCGATGCACCACCCGTCAGGGCTGTGGCCGCCTCTTGAGCCTGCAGCGACACGACGCAGAGCATGGCCAGCAACGTCAGGATTCTTCTCATGCTTTTCTTATTGATGGTTCTTTTCTTGCTTCATCTCCTCTGTGGCTTGGGTGTAGAGGTCGTCGGCAGGCTTG
>JAGBLC010000190.1 GCA_017635615.1 Prevotella sp. | reverse complement strand
GTCTTATGGATGGCGAAATACTTTGTTCCCTCTGGCAGGATATACTCATAGAGTTTCCATTCATTCTTGTCGGCCGTTTGGGGAGTGGCATCGATAGACTGGAAGTTGGTGTGGTCGTTGCCCGTCGTCGATACACAGACGGTGAACTCATCTGGTGAAGCAGCCTTTGGCAGCGAGTGGGCATAGAATGAGATTATCTGCTCATGTCCGGAAAGCTCTGGCGAGATAAGCCAGTCGTCGCTGAAGTCGTTCCACGCTCCGAACGAGGCAATGGCCTTGTCGCCCGTCTTGGGATACCAGATGGGGTCAATCAATCCTTTGTTGCCTGTATTTCTGTTGACCACCTCAGAGGGTGTCCAGATCATCCACGCCTGCACATCGCTATTGTGTGCGAACTGCCACGGATCAATACCCGACGTAAGCTTCTGGTCGCCGTCGTAGACACCCCAGTCGCCGAAGTTGAAGCGCTCGAAGTCGGGATAGTCCTCAAAACTTTCTGTCACATAGCCATCCTCTGTACGCGGCTCTTCCGGCTGTTGCCAGTTGAGCACAGCCTGGTTGCCGTCTTTCGTCAGCGTCAGGTTGGAGGCTTCAGGATAGAGGGGCATCTTCACGCCGATGGTCTGCACGTCGGAACGGTCGTTGTCGGTCATCTCGTCGGCGGCATAGACCACCTCGGCATAGATCTCGCTCTCACGCTCCATGCTGATGCTGCCCTCAACGGCCATCAGATAGCTCTTCACTCCTTCCGGCTCAATGGTCAGTCCTGTAGAAGAGGCCACCTTGGCATTGTTGACATAGAGGTCGACAGTGTATTCACGGGTGGCAACGACATCTGTTCCCAAGTTCTCCACTTCCACCGTGATATTCCGCTTTTCGCCCACCTTCAGATAGTGGGGCATACTGGCGATGGTAGCTTTCAGGTCGTGCTGCCGCTGGTCGATGATGCGTACATTGTCGAAGAGCAGATTGTCTACCGTACTTGCTGTCGTCAGTTCGAAGCCTACCATGACATGCTCGTGTCCGGCGCAACCCGTCAGCGGCAGGCTGATTCGGTTGAAGCGGTTCTTCTTGCTTTCTTCGTCAAGAGGAATAGTGGCAATGGTCTCGAAGTCGGAACCATCTTTCGACACTTTGATGATCAACGGATTGGCGATGGGATATTCATAATAGTAATAGAACGTCAAGACGGGCGATTCGGCTTCTTGCATATTGATGTTGCCCGTGTGGCACATGCCCATCTCGTTACCTTCCAGACCACCGAATCCCATGACGCCACCATCATTGTCCTGACAGTAGAGCGTTGTTGGAATCGGACTCCAGCGTGCGCTGGTGTTGCGGATGTCGGTTCGCCAGTAGTGAGTCATCTTGCCATTGGGGAACGACTCATGGTAAGGAAGCTGCTGAGGTTCGCCGATGATGACAGCATTGGATGTTGCATCAGCGCTATTTCCATTGGCCAGCTGGGCCTGAACGTAGTAGTACATCATGCCCTCGCCATCGACAACGTATGTATAGTTAATGGCCATACCACCTTGTTGGGCTTGTTCGTCGTTCTCCTGTTGCTTTTGTTCTTCTGCCGCCAACAGATAGTTGATGTCTACTTCGTCTTCAAAGGTGGTTGCTGTCAGTTCTGTAGCAATAGGATCGTCGGCATGCAAGCGCCGTACGCTGTAGGTGATGCCTTCCGTATTGATGTAGCCGCCGTTCTTGCCCACGGTGGGAGCGTCCCATGTGATGGTACTCTTCTTCGTGGCATGGTCGTAGACAAAGCGCACGTTGGTGACGGGTCCCGGTTCGTCAAAGCCGATATAGGCTTGCTGCTCTACAGCTTCACCCTCACCCAAATCGTTTGTGGGTACGAAGCGATAGGTGTGGTAGCCATTGGTCATGCCGGTATCCTCGAAGCTCAGGTTGCTGCCCACAGCTGGATTGCTGAAGGTCTTCACCAGCGTGTTATCACGGAACACTTCAATCTTCGTAATTGCCGACAGTGCTTCGCCGCCTACTGACTTTGTGGGAGCCTTGAAGGCTATGGTTGCCTTCAGTTCGCCACCTGCATCGGGTGTGATGGCAAGATTAGTGATAGCTGCCGGCACCCCTTGGTCTACAGTCTCTTCCACACGGATGCTCGTAAGATAGATTTTGTTGGAATAGCCGCTTCCCGTGGTCGAATAGTGGAAGCCGATATAGAACGTCCCTGACTCCGTAGCTTTGTACGTCGTGGTATACTCCTTCTGGCTGGTCGATGTGATCTGCAGGTTCTCCATCAGCGGCGTAGTGAAGTCGGAGGCGATGGCTGCCTCACCCAGCATCACGGAGAGCACCTCGGTGTCTTCCAGGTCGATGTTTGCCATGAACGTGAGTCGGTAGGTCTTCCCTTTTTCGAGATTGAGCGCAGGTGTGACGAGCCAGTCGTCGGCATCGAAGTCGCGGTCGCATCTGGCAGCAAGGAAGATGTCGTCGTAGAGCCACGTCTGCCAGTCGTCGTTCTCATCCAGTACAGTGAACTTCTCAAAGTCAGAGACTTTCTCGAATTGGGTTTCAAACAATGTCTGGCCATTGACTGCTGTTGCCATCAGTAGCAGCAACAGTCCCATTAGTCTTTTCAATTTTTTCGTCATAAACAGATTGTGGTTGAATTGATTTAGTTATTCTTATTTCATTAGAATCTTCTTTATGTTGCAGCCCGTTGCATCCTTCACGATATATATACCCCGGCTTGCAGAAGGCTGATTGATACGCTGTCCCCATATATTATAATAGGTATCGCGCGCATGAGTCGATTCCACCTGTGCAATGCCCGTAGGAAGGTCGGTGGTGATGCGTGCCTGCGTGGCATTGAGCACCTCGCCCGTGGGATAGCCGCTGTCGCGGTCGGCAGCTTTCGTGATGAAGGCCACGACGCGCAGCATCTGCTGGCGCCAGCCATCGGGAAGGTCGAAGGTGGTGTCGTACTGGAAGGTGCCGTCGTCTTGCCATTGCGGTGCCACGCCGCGTGTCGACGTGACGAAGGTACGTGTGATGTTGTCGTGGATGTGCTTGTTGGCATTGCCTGCCTGCGGCTTGGAAGTGTACACCTGGTCTTCAACGAGCAGCACGTGGAGCATTGCGTTGGGATAGAGTTCGCTGACGTAGTCCTTCCCCTCGCCTTCCACATGGATGCTGAGCACATTATTGACGGCATCGCCAGAGGCAGAGAGTTCAAGGAATGCCGGCACGGCTGCAGCCTGGTCGAAGTACATGTCGTTGACGGCTTCTGCAGACTCTCCGCGAATGATAAAGGCCACAGTGGCATTGTCGTCTAAGAGTGTACGGTCGATCATGATGAAGGGGTTTCCCGTAACGCCGAAGCGTGTGAGGTTGCGGCTGGCTTCCAGCGTGAACTCATCGTCGCGATAGCCCACATGGTGGCTTATCCACACAACGTCGTCGCGCTGTTCGGTCACCTCCTCGAGCAGCGCATCGACGGGCGGACAGTTGACGCAGGGCAGCGAGGTGAAGTGTTCGAGCAGCAGCGTGCGCGGATAGGTGGTGCTATATATATAGAAAGGTAGACGAAGCTCATCGTTGGCAGCGTTCTGGTCGAAATCGTCATTGGTCACTACGCTGACGATCAGCTCATGGCGTCCCTCACTAACTCCGGCCAGCGACAGCGTGTGCGAGAAGGTCTCTGTCTGTTCGGGCAGGAGAACCTCGTCGTAGACATAGGCATTGCCGATGCCGCCATCGACGATGATGTTGAGCTGGTAGCCGCTGATGTTGGTGGTTCCGGCATTGACAAGCATTCCGTCGATGTGCAGCGTCTCGTCAGCAGTATAGGTCTGCTTGTCGAGACTGAGGTCTACCATGGCAGCGTCTTGGTCGAACACATCGGCCTCCACAATGCCCTGGATATAGAGGATGCCGAGGCCATACTTACTATAATCGGCCCACTCGTTGTCTACGCCTATCCATGAGGTGTACTCGTTGCCCGTTCCGCCGGCGATGATGCCCGAGAAGCCATCGGGCTGCGTAGCCGTATAGCCGATGTAGAGGTCTTCGCCGTCGATGGGGTACGGACGGTTGAGCGTCACTTCGTTCCACCCGTTTTCTATCTCCGCCACGCTCTGAATAATCTTCGAGCTGCTGTTGAGCGACGTGCGCACCCATACGGAGACGTTCTCGAAGCCCTGCTTCACGGCGAAGCGAATCTTCGTCAGCTGCCCGCCCTTGTAGCGTATCATCTTGCTCTTGGGCAGATGGATGGCAGCCGAGAGGCGCAACTCGCCGCCCTCTAAGCCTACGGAGCTCTGCGGCAACTCTTCTGGGCAATAGCCTACGACGTGTTCCGTCTGTGCTGCAGCTGATGAGCAAAGCATCGTGAGGAAGACGAACAGACAACATGTTGTTTTCAATGATTTCATACGTTTGGGATTCTTTTAATTCTGTTTCTTGAGGTAGATTATTCAGGTTGCCAAGTTAACATATTCTGAAAACAAAACCGTCGTCGACGTTGTTTTTTTTGCAAATATTATGGAAAATACTTGTCAATTATAAATAATTTATTACCTTTGCACCAAACTAAAATCCTACAACAATGAACAAAGCCTTTTCCTTCATCATGGCGCTCCTCGGCATTCACGCCACGACGGCCTGCAGCCAGAACGATTTCCAGAATGCCGACGTAGAGCAGTTTGCCATGCTGACAAGCGAGCCCGACATTCAGATAGTAGACGTGCGCACAGCCGAAGAGTATGCCGAAAACCACATCGAGGGTGCCCGGAACATCGATGTGAAGAGCCTCGACTTCCTGAACAAAGCCCAGCAGCAGTTGGACACCAGCAAGAGGGTGGCCCTCTACTGCCGCAGCGGGAAGCGTTCGGCTATGGCAGCGGGGCAGCTGGCAGCCAAGGGCTATCAGGTGACCAACCTCTTGGGCGGCATCCTGGCATGGCGCGATGCGGGGAAGCCCGTCGTCAGGCACACATACGAGATGGACGTGTTCCGCACAGCGGAGGGCAAGACAGTGCGCTTCTTCGCGCTGATGCACGCCAGCATCCTCATCGACTACGACGGCCTGAACATCTATATCGACCCCGTCAAGCAGCTGGGCGACCGCACCGTAGACTACACGCAGCTGCCGAAGGCCGACTTCATCGTCGTCACCCATGAACATCAGGACCACTTCGACCGCGAGACGCTCAAGGCGCTGACAAAGACAGGCACCCGGCTCGTCGCCAACCGACGCTGTGCCAGCCTGAACGACGGATGGGGACTGGTGATGAACAACGGCGAGACGCAGGATATGCAGTATGCCTTCACCATCGAGGCCGTACCCGCCTACAACACGACAGAAGGCCACACACAGTTTCATCCCAAAGGGCGCGACAACGGCTATATCCTCAGCCTCGACGGCTTGCGCATCTACGTCGCCGGCGACACGGAGGACATTCCCGAGATGGCCAGCCTGAAGGATATCGACATCGCCTTCCTGCCCTGCAACCAGCCCTACACGATGACGCCCGGCCAGCTGCTCCATGCTGCGCGCATGGTGAAGCCCCGCGTGGTGTTCCCCTATCACTACGGACAGACAGACGTCAGCAGCATCCCCGCACAGCTCCAGGCAGAAGGGATGGATGTCAGGATTCGCCACTACGAATAACTAATTTACTAACCTAAACAACCTATTTGAGCTTATGTTTTTAATGATCGTACAACTGCTCATCGTGCTGCTGGCCCTCTATGTGGGTTCGCGCTACGGTAGCCTGGCATTGGGTGCCATCTCGGGCATCGGACTTGCCTTACTCGTTTTCGGTTTTGGACTGAAACCCGGTTCTCCACCTACCGACGTCATCTACATCATCATCGCCGCCGTCACCTGTGCCGGCGTGATGCAGGCTTCGGGAGGTATGGACTGGCTCATCCAGATTGCGGAGAAGATGCTGCGCAAGCATCCCGACCGTATCACCTTCCTCGCTCCGCTGACAACCTTCTTCCTGACGGTGCTTGTCGGCACGGGGCATGTCGTCTACACGCTGATGCCCATCATCTGCGACATCTCCCTGAAACAGGGCATCCGCCCGGAGCGTCCCTGCGGTGTGGCCTCGATAGCCTCGCAGGTGGGCATCACCTGCTCGCCCATCGCCGCTGCCGTCGTAGCCTTCGTCAGCATCTCGAATGCCAATGGCTTCGGTGTCTCCATTCCCGGCGTATTGATGGTGAGCATTCCTGCCTGTCTGTGCGGACTGATGGCCGCTGCAGCGGCTTCCTACCATCGCGGCCTCGATCTCGACAAGGACCCGCAGTTCCAAGCCAAGCTGAAAGACCCCGAACAGTATAAGTACATCTACGGCAACTCTGCCACGACACTCGACCGCGAGATACCGCAGTCGGCCAAGAATGCCGTGTTCATCTTCCTGGCAGCCCTCGCCGTCATCGTCGTCTTCGCCATCTTCCCGCAGCTCTTGCCTTCTTATGAGACGGTAAAGGCCGTGAAGGATGCCGCCCCCGTCGACCTCGCTGGAGGCGCCACTATCTCTGCCGCCGAACTGGCTAAGGCGGGCATCGTGATGGACGGCGTGACAGAAACCAGTACTGTCGACCTGAAGATGAACCTCGTCATCCAGATTGTGATGATTTCCGCCGCCGCCCTGATGATCATCTTCTGCAAGGCCAAGCCGAAGAATGCTGTGGCAGGCCCTGTCTGGCAGTCGGGCATGGTGGCCGTCGTTGCCATCTACGGCATCGCATGGCTGGCCGACACCTACTTCTCCAACTACATGACGGAGATGCAGTCGATGCTCGAAGGCATCGTGGCACAGTATCCGTGGTCGATCGCCTTCGTCTTCTTCCTCGTCTCCGTGCTCATCAACTCGCAGGGGGCCGTCGTCGTGGCCATGCTGCCACTGGCTTACAAGCTGGGCATCGAAGGTCCCGTCTTGTTGGGTGTGCTGCCCAGCGTCTATGGCTACTTCTTCATCCCGAACTATCCGTCGGACATCGCCACGGTCAACTTCGACCGTTCGGGCACCACCGTCATCGGCAAGTACCTGCTCAACCACTCGTTCATGATGCCCGGCCTTATCTGCGTAGCCACCTCCACCATCGTGGCCTACCTCATCACGAGCATCTTCTATTAGACGGCATCGCTCCCGTTGATAAAGGAAAAGCAGATGACCAGACTTTGGTCTCCTTTTTTTGGTCACTATATACCTGTTGACACAAACACTCTCTTATGAATAAATATACTGTTGCCGAAAATCTTTCAAGGGTTTTCGGCAACTTTTTTACTATAAGTTGCGGGTAGGCGAGCATCGCTCGGGCGCTCGGCCCTTGGGACGCTTTGCTTGCAAAGAATGGCGTAACCTCCTACATTAGCACATACAGACCTTCCTACATCAGCACATAAGTGGCAGCGTAGGAGGC
>JAGBLC010000189.1 GCA_017635615.1 Prevotella sp. | reverse complement strand
CCGTCAACCTGCCCGAAGGCCTTGAGGAAATCGGCATATATGCTTTTCAGTGGTGCCAGCAACTGAAAGCCACCATCACTGACGGAGAGACTGATGATGCATTCTACCTACCTTCTTCAATGAAACACATCAGGGGAAGCGTTTTTTCTTTCTGCGACAGAGTAGATATCAAGCTCAACGAAGGCCTGCAGACCATCGACCGGCTTGCCTTCCAGAGTTGCGAGGCGCTTACCGAGGTGACCATCCCTTCCACTGTAACATATATGCATTATAATATTTTTGAATGGTGCGATAAACTGCAGAACATCTTCGTCCACCGGGACAACCCCAAATATTACGACATCGACGGTGTGCTTTACTGCGTCGAAGAGGGGGAGTATGGCACGTTGTGCTGCCTGCAGGAGTTCCCAGATGCACGCACAGGACGTTACGACATCGACGACCGCACCAATGTCATCGGTAAGGAAGCGTTCGCCTTCTCGCAAGTGTCGGAGGTGTTCATCCCGATGACGGTGGGCGAAATCGAAAAAGATGCCTTCTATAAATGCGGTAAACTCACGTCGGTCTATGTAGAGTGGACGGGGTATATCCCCCCTATCCATGTTTATGCCTTCGACAAGTTCACGGCGGAGAATACCTTACTCTATATCCCGAACGAGGCAACGGGGATGACAGCCGACGACATCCTCAACTTCTACCTTGCCAACGACATCAACCGCTTCTTTGCCGGCGTGGAATACTATACGCCCAAAGTCCTCAGCGAGCTGCGCATCGCCGGATACGGCATTCCGCGCACCAAGACTTTCGGCATCGAGAAAGGCGTCACGGCAGGCACCGTCGACTACGAGACTGCCAACCGCAAGCTCGTGCTCACCGATGCCACCATCGATGCGACGGGCAACGATGCGTGTGGCATTGAGAACATCGACATCGACGGACTGACCATCGAGCTCAACGGAGCGAATACCATCCGCACGCGGGGGGCTGGCATGCTCCTGACCGACGACAACACCATCGCCGGGCCGGGGTCGCTGAAGATAGAGTCGGAGCAGGCTGAGGGCATCCTCATCTCGCGCGGCAAGCTCGACATCGTCGATGCCACGCTCGACATCATCAGTCGCGGCGGCGACATCTCGGGCGAAATGGAAGCCTACGTCAACATCACCAACTCGTCGCTCATGCTGCGGCCCACGGGGGCATCAGGTGTGGCGACGGTGAACAACCTGACGCAGATGAACCTCTACGACAGCCACTTCGAGCAGCCGCTGTTCGCTGAGTTCTGGCCTTGGCTGGGCTGCGTCGTCGACAGGCATGGCGAGCCCTCCGAGGGCTACATCACCATCCGGCCCAGCAACGGCTACGACCTCTTTGTGGGCACGATGGTGACGGAGGCCAACAAAGACGACATCACCTTCAGCGGACTCTCACGCGGAACGGCCTCCTACGATCCCGAACGCAAACTCCTGACACTCGACAACGTCAGGATGGATAGCGACCCCGGACTCATCTACAACCGTGTGCCGGGACTCATCGTGAAGCTCGTCGGTACCAACTCGCTTGTATCCTACGAAGAGGGCGTCACGCTCTACAGCGATGCCACCTTCACGGGCAGCGGTTCGCTCCAGGTGACATCCGCTGGCAGCGTGGGCATCCTCATCGACGAAGACTACACGGAGCTGACCATCCACGACACCACGATGAACATCTATGGCGCCCAGGGGTCTGTCTATGGCCGCGAGGGTGGTGAGGAGCGCTCGGTGGTGGTGAACAACTCGAACGTCGTCATGCACGCTGACCCGATGGTAGACGTGACGAAGTATCTCTCCGACTTCGAGCTCAACAACTGCCACTTCTTCGACATGAACCACTACTTCGACTCCTCCTACGGCGGCATCTGCAACTACGACGACAACGGCCGCTTAGAGAACTACTATCCCGTCGAGATTGTTGCCGACGGCCAGCCCACTGGCATCGGAAATGAAGAATTAAATGAAGAATTAAATGAAGAATTAAGAATGAAGAATGAAGAATCTCGAGATGCCGTCTACGACCTGCAGGGCCGCCGCATCCGTAGGGGCGGAACAGCGTTTCCGCCCGCAGCAGGAACGCCCTCGCGTGGTATATATATAATAGGTACGCGCAAGGTTGTGGTTAAATGAAAAAAACGACCAGAAAGTAGAACAACAAAAAATAAAGAGAATATGAAAAGAATAACCCTTTTGTTCGTCCTCATTGCGATAGCAATAGCGAACGTAAGTGCAGCCAATGGCGACCGCTTTACAGCCAAGGCCAAGTTGGTTCAGGATGGTACTGAGACTGAGATTGACATGCGCTTCGAAGTGACAGACGAAGCCAACAAAGAATGTGAAGTGCTTGGCAAATATGAAGGAGGAGGGTACGTAAAAGCCATCGACGAGGATAAAAGTGGAGAGCTTACCGTGCCAGCTCAGGCAGGCGGTTACAAGGTGGTGGGCGTGCAGAGTTTTGCATTCTATAATTTATGGAATCTGGTAGGTATCACCTTCGAGGAGGGCATCCGATATATCGATGGTGTAGCCTGCTATAATTCATCACTCACCTACTGCGTGCTGCCCAGTACGCTGGAATGGATGGAGCATCCTTTCTACCAGTGTTTACTATTGGAGTCGGTCACCATTAACAGCGTGGAACCGCCTACCGTCGACCAATATGGTTTCGACGGAGTCACATCAGGTGCGACACTTATGGTTCCCGATGCTGCGAAGTACATGGTGGAGCCTTGGACAAATTGGTTCAGCACCGACAATATCAAGTCTACCAACCCCCACTACGACCTCTGGGTGAACGGCGAACAAGTGACGGATGCCAACAAGGACAACTTGGCGAACGGAACCGTGACTTTCGACGGCGACCATACGCTGACCCTGAACAATGCAACTATTGATGTTGCCAAAGGAATGGATGGCGGCATCGTGTCGAAGATGCACGAGCTGACCATCCACTTAGAGGGCGAGAATACCTTCAACTGCCAGTCATCGGCCATACAGATGACCTGCGAGACTACATTTCAAGAAAAAGGACTCGGACAACTCACCATCGAAGGACCTGGCTCGCTCACCATCAACTCGAATGAAGAGGATAATATCTCTGGCATCGGTTTGCTCTATTCACATTGCACTTTCAAGAATTGCGGCGATGTGAAGATAACTGGCACGGTATGCATTTCGGGCTTTGGAGCATTCCTGAACTCGCTCTTCGGGTCGGCTGATGCCGACACCGAGACACTGACGGTGGAGAACACCAACCTCTGCATGTACTCCTACGACGAGCAGACGGTGGTGCTCAAGAGTGTCAATTACGTTGATACCGACCTGCGACTGCCGCGAGAGAGCTTCTTCACATTCCCCTTCTTCTGGGTGATGGAGGGCGAAGAGAAGGTATCCCCCAGTACCGTGGTTATCAGCAAGACGGGGAAGGGACTGGTCATCGACGAGGTGGACGTAGCGGATGCCAACTTCCGCAGCAGCCTGTCCGAGAAGAAAGAGGCCGACTTCGGCTTCATGACCGACAACGAACTGGCAGCAATCCGCGAACTGTGGCTCAGCAACAAAGGCATTGCGTCGCTGAAGGGGATTGAGCATTTCAAGGCGCTCGAAGAGTTGACGGTCAGTAAAAACCAGCTGACCGAGATAGACCTCTCTCAGCTGACAAACCTGAAAATGTTAGACGTTGCCGAAAACCAGCTGACGGAGCTTCTCCTCCCTGAACAGCCTCGGCTCCGTCACCTCAATTGCTTCGACAACCAGCTCACGTCGCTCGACGTGTCGTCCTGCCAGGAGATAGAGTGGATTTATTGTTATAACAATCAGATCAGCGGAGAGGAAACAGACAAACTTGTCGCCTCGCTGCCTGACTATACTGACAAGTCGGGGGCGTTGGCCTTTTATGCTCAAACAGGTAATAAAGAAAAAAATGTAATCACCACACGGCAAGTGGTAGCAGCAAACGACAAGAATTGGGTTGTACAATATTTATGGGATTGGGGCTACGGGAACTATCCCGGCCAACCCATTGAAGGCTTTGATATCTACGACTTCTTCATCGGCAGAAGACGGTTGACATCTGACAACTACACCGACTTGAATGCGCTGTTTGCTACCGAGGGCTACAAGGTGGAAGAAGGAACGGTTCGCTACGTCCCACAGACCGATGACGAAGAGGTACAGACCCTTGTGCTTGACAATGCGACCATCACGCCTGCCGATGCAGAGCAAACGAATGTGATCGGCATAGGCAGCACCTATACGGATCTCAACATCAATGTTGTAGGCACCAATACGTTGCAGTCTGTCGTCTTGGAAACGGGAAATAGCAATATGATTTTTAGCGGTGACGGGCATCTCAACATGAACGACATGTCAGGCATTGGTTATTATGGCAGTGAGTATCAAAGCCTGAATGTCTACGGACCACAGGTGAACATTCAGCGCTACCGGGGTAATGCCGTCTACAGCGAGTCGCCGCTGACATTCAACATCGTAAAGGGTAAGCTCACCCTGAACAATGAAAGCGGTTCGGACCCCGTGGTCTATGGAGAGAGCGAGCTCAGTCTCTGGGGAAACACGACCATCGCACAGCCAGATGGTGCCGTCTTGGGAATGTATACTGACGGCTATCGTGACTGGTGGTCGGTCTTGCTCGACGGTAGTCCCGTCTGCGGACAGACTGTCTGCTTCACCGACGGCTCCACACCAACTGGCATCCTGGATATATCATCATCACCCAACACCCTTCACCCAACACCCATCTACGACCTGCAGGGCCGCAGCATCAACGGATTACCCTCACGCGGTATATATATCATAGGTACGCGCAAGGTCGTGCTCAAATAACAGTGGAATGAAGATATGTCTGAACTCCTGAACTCCTAAACTCCTAAAAAGAAAAGACATGAGAATAAAGACCCTTTTGCTGAGCCTGCTACTGATCGTGGCAGCCAGCGCACAAGCTGCCGTGGGCGACATCATCAGCCTGAACAAGCTGTCCATCGGCACGAATGGCGAAACGCCGAAAGAGTGTACACAGTGGAAGACCTACCAGTGGGACGGCCTGCTGAAGTGTATCGTAACGAGCGAGTCGCCCAAGGAGTGTATGCTCTATGGTGCTTTCGACGGAAACACGGGAGTGTACACCAAATCGCTGAACGACAACGACGGCCAGCTCGAGGCCAATGAGAGCTGCCACCTGGTGGTGCCCACCGAGGTGGGCGGCTACAAAGTGGTGGGCGCACATAGCTTTGCCCTCTACAAGATACCTTGGCTCACCTCAGTACAGTTTCCCGAAGGGGTGCGTGTCGTCGAGAATCCCGCTGTACACGGATGCGACAACCTCACCTACGTCTCGCTGCCCTCTACCATCGAGGAAATAGGCCTGACCTCGTTCGCCTATTGTGACAAGCTGAAGTATATCTACATCAACAGGGCTACACCGCCCACAGTAGGTGCCAACTCCTTCGCTCAGCGGGTATGGAACTCTACGGGCGAGTGGATAGTACCCGACAGGAAACTCTATGTGCCGTTTCCCGCCAACTACGACATCGATCCCTGGACGCAGTGGGTGAAGAGCGAGAACATCCTCTGCTCTGACATCAACATCTCCATCGCCGGCATCTGGCTCACCGGCACCGACGAGGAGGCAGCAGACAAGCTGCTGGAAGATCTGGCCGAGCTCGACGAGGGTCTGATGGAAGACTTCTTTGAGGGCATCCCCGAGATTCACTACGACGAGGCAACCACCACGCTGACGCTGAAAGACTTCCGCATG
>JAGBLC010000188.1 GCA_017635615.1 Prevotella sp. | reverse complement strand
TATCTTTGCACATAGCTAAGGAATGAAGTATCTTGTTTTGTAGCTATTACAAAGGTACTGATTTTTGGGGACTTACCCAAATATTCCTTAGCTTTTTTCGTGTCTGAAACTAAGCTTTTGAATCAAATGCTAAAGTTGAGATAGTAATTTTGCATCATAGAAATCAAAGAATCTGATTAACAAAAGCCCATGAAAGTAAAAATGATTCTGCCTGCCTTGCAGGAAGCTGAGAGCCCCTACTGGCGGCCCATCAAGTACTCGCTGTTCCCTCCGCTCGGATTAGCCACGTTGGCAGCCTATTTTGGCGACGACGATGAAGTGGAGATCGTTGACCAGCATGTGGAGCGGCTGACGCTCGACGACGATCCGGATTTGGTGTGCATACAAGTGTATGTGACGAATGCCTACCGCGCCTATCGCATTGCCGACCACTATCGGCAAAAGGGAACCTATGTGGCCATGTGTGGCCTGCACGTCACGTCGCTGCCCGATGAAGCAGCTCAGCATGCCGACACGATTCTTCTTGGTCCGGGCGAGGAGGCTTTCCCACGGTTTATCAGCGACCTGCGGGCCGGACATCCTCAGAAACGCTATGTGGCACGTTGGCGGTCGATAGAGAACATCCCGCCCGTCAGGCGCGACCTCATCAAGCGCGAGAAATACTTTGTGCCTAACTCGCTCGTAGTGTCGCGCGGCTGTCCGCACCACTGTGACTTCTGCTATAAAGATGCCTTCTATGGCGAGGGCAAGTCGTTCTATACGCAACGCGTCGACGAAGCCTTGGCCGAGATAGACCGACTGCCAGGCCGCCACCTCTATTTCCTTGACGACCACCTGCTGGGCAGTCCACGCTTTGCGGAGGGCCTGTTTGACGGCATGCGCGGCATGGGACGTGTCTTCCAGAGTGCCGCCACAGTGGCCTCCGTGCTGAAGGGCGACCTGATTGAGAAAGCTGCCGAGGCAGGGCTGCGCAGCGTGTTCCTCGGTTTCGAGACCTTCTCGCCGGAGAACCTGCGCTCGAGCAACAAGCTGCAGAATCTCTCGAAGGACTATGTGGCAGCCGTCGAGCGACTGCACAGTCTGGGCATCATGATCAATGGCAGCTTTGTGTTCGGCCTTGACCACGACGACAAGGATGTGTTCCGCCGTACTGTCGACTGGGGCATCGAGCACAGCATCACCACGGCCACCTTCCACATCCTCACACCCTATCCCGGCACACGCCTGTTTCAGCAGATGGAACGGGACGGCCGCATCATCTCATACGACTGGAGCAAGTACGACACGCGAACTGTCGTCTACAAGACCGTCGGACTCACTGCCGAGGAACTGAAGCAGGGCTACGACTGGGCCTATAAAGAGTTCTATTCATGGAGCAACATCTTCCGCGCCAGTTTTGGCCACGACAATCTGAAGCAGCAGCTGGCCCACCTATTCTATATGGGCGGCTGGAAGAAGTTCGAGCCATTCTGGAACTTCATGATTCAGTATGGTCAGCTGAACCGCATGCTCCCCGTGCTGGAGTCTCTGCTGGCAAATACCAAGAACAGGAGACCTCATGTGGAGTCGGAGCCAACTCCCAGCAAAAGTATTAATATAATAGGT
Source organism: Prevotella sp. (assembly GCA_017635615.1). Lineage (GTDB taxonomy): Bacteria > Bacteroidota > Bacteroidia > Bacteroidales > Bacteroidaceae > Prevotella. The sequence continues at coordinate 2,055 of JAGBLC010000188.1, read as the reverse complement.
AAAGTGGCCATATAATTTTGGAAGAAAGTGGCGAAACTCATCAAACGATTGGTTAAAGAAATGAAGCGAAAGAAAAGAGTTGGTGCGCGATGGGTCGACCGTCACTGTTGGAAAGAGTATATCCCGCTGAATGCATCATGTTGCCAAGGTTGCGTCAGCATATCTTCACGGGGCATGTCCTATCTCTGGCAGCTGATTAACGACGAAAGGAAGCCCCTTCTCTTATGGAGTTTTGCAAGTTAAATAATTTGAATAAGGTCGGTGATTGCAGAAAATGCTGTACCTTTGCAAATAAAAACAAGAAAAAAACAACGTATGGAGCGGTTTAGAATCAGGACCTCAACACTTCTGATGCGTGTGGCTGTCGACGAAATCGTCTATGTGAAGGCTGATGGTAACTATTGCGACCTCGTGCTTATCAACGGGCGTAGTCGTAAGATGACCTTCCAGCTGCATCACTTTGAGGACAATTTCAAATTGCTGAAGAGTGCCGATATGTTCATTCGTATAGGTAGAAGTCTTATCGTCAACCGGCAGTATGTACAGGTTATTGACCTCATCGACCAGACCATCGTCTTTGGAGGGAAACATCTGACGCGCGAACTGCGCACCGACAATCCTAACGCCCATCGTCCTGACAGAAATGCAGAAGTGTCGGCGGGTAGAGACATCTACGTGGTAAAGGTGTCGCGCGACGCCTTGAAACAGCTGAAAGAACAACTTGAAAACATGAGAGGAGGAGAAACGCTATGAGTGACATCTTTGATAAGACGAATAAGAATCTCTTGGGCGAGCCCAACAGAGAACCCGAGATTCCGGAGTTCATCATTGAGCGTGATGATGACGCAAGGCCCCCTATAGAAACGGACAGTCCGGAAAAGTCCGGAAAGAAATGGCTTCGTAGGGCGTTGAAGGCTTTAGCTATGGCCCTGATGGTGGCAGTAGCTGTCTTTGCATACAAGGCCTGGGATTATTACTATAACATAGGTGTCCCCGTTTCCACTACTCCTGCTGAGAACATCAAGAAGCTGCAGATGAAGCCGGTAAAGGAGGCAGCTGAAGTTGTTCTTTCGAGCGACAGCATCCTGGGCGTAGCTCTCGATTTCTATGCCATCCATGGCCTTCGTGCCAGCATTGAGTTTGAGGAACCAGATACAGCCGACACGTCGGTCTTCCTCTACAGCCGTTCAGCAGATCATCAGGCTGATGGGAAATATCTCGGTTCGCTCGTTGTTGATGGCGAAGAGCGGCAGAGCGACTGTAGCCGTCTCGGTTATATGGGAATGGTGGGCAACCAGATGGTGATTGGCATTTCCAGAAGCGACAAGGTGAAAGACTATTGTGTAGATAATGGAGGCTCCTTCTTTAGGCAATTCATCCTTGTTAGCAACGGGGTTATTCCTCACCGCTTCTTCCTGCATGGAAAAGTGGAGCGCCGCGCTATCGGTCGAAAGGACAACACGCTCTATTATATCGCAACACGTCATAAGGAGACTCTTTGGGATTTTGCCGACGCCCTGCGTGAATATGGTTTCATCGATGCTATCTATATCACGGGTGGTACAGACTATAGTTTCTATCGTTCTGTCGATGGCGATCGCCATGACATTGGTAATACCGAGGATTATCCGCACGAGAAATGGAAAGGAATCATACCTTGGCTCGTATTCCGTCGCATTTAAAGAAAAACAGCATGGAGATATTTACCGACAGTCTGCATAAGATAGCCTACAGCACGGACGCCAGCGTGTACAGGGAGATACCGCAAGCCGTGGCCTACCCCGAGACAATCGACGACATCCGCACGTTGCTGCGGATGGCAAAGGAACGCGGTACGCACCTCATCCCACGAGCCGCCGGCACGAGCATCGCCGGACAGGTGGTGGGCAGCGGTATCGTTGTGGACATCAGCCGCCGATGGAACCACATCCTCGAGATCAACGCCGAGGAGCGGTGGGCACGCGTACAGCCAGGCGTAGTGCGCGACGAGCTGAACATGGCACTGCGCCCCTACGGACTCTTCTTCAGTCCGGAGACATCGACGAGCAACCGCTG
>JAGBLC010000187.1 GCA_017635615.1 Prevotella sp. | reverse complement strand
GGCTGCCGACGCAGAACGTTTGGAGACGATCGTGAGTCGTATCGAGCAGGGAGAGCCCGTGCAGTATGCCATCGGCCTTGCCCCTTTCTGCGGCCGACTGTTTGAGGTGACGCCCGCCGTGCTGATACCGAGACCCGAGACAGAGGGGCTGGTGGCCCCCCTCCCGTCTCCCCTCCCATCCTCCATCCTCGACATCGGCACCGGCAGTGGCTGCATCGCCATCACGCTGGCCCTGATGCATCCCGAAGCCCGCGTCGATGCCATCGACATCTCTGAAAAGGCCTTGAGCGTAGCTCGCAGGAATGCCAAGAGGCTTGGCGCCAACGTCAACTTCAGGCAGATGGACATATTGGCGAAGGGTGGCCTAAGGGAGACCTACTCCCTGATAGTGAGCAATCCGCCCTATATCGCCGAGAAGGAGCGGTGTGCTATGGAGGCCCACGTCTTGGAGCACGAACCCCACCAGGCGTTGTTTGTTCCCGACAGCGACCCGCTGCTCTTCTATCGAGCCATTGCCGAGAAGGGATTGTCGTGGCTGAAGCCCGGCGGACAGCTGTTGTTTGAAATCAACCCCATCTATGCCCGCGAGCTTGAGGAGCTGCTGGCACAGATGGGGTTTGTCGATATCGAGGTGTTTCGAGACCAGTTTGGCAGGGAACGTTTTGTGCGTGCCTATTCTTCGTACTCTTCCTCGTCGTCCCAGACGTAGCTGTTGCCGCACCGACGATTGTCTGTCGGTGCAGCACCCAGCTCCTCTTCGTCATCAGCCTTAACGACGGGCTCGCCCGTGCTACCTGTTTCGAGGAGGGCCTCCGCCGCCACCTGGAAGATGGCGACAGAAGGCTTACTATATTCTTTCTTATTGATTGTCATATCTATTTTTTTCGCTTTGTTAGAATTTCACCTTTTTACTTCTTCACAACCTTTCGGCCATCCTGGATGTAGATGCCCTTTGTACTGTGTTCCACAAGGCGTCCATGCAGGTCATAGACATCTTCGCTATTATCAATTGTCAATTGTCCATTATCAATTGTAACAATGCCTGTCGCCTCCTGTCCGTCGAGGATGATGGTCAGGCGGGCAGCCGTCGGGACAACATCGGTGGGTACAGCGATGTAGGCATGATACTGTCCGCACCAGGCACCCTTCGTCTCGCCTACACGGACATAGTCACCCGTGCTGGCTAAGAAGCCGAAGTAGGTCGTAACGTCGTCGGAAACGAGGTGCTCGCGACCGTAAGTTCCGACGAACGAAGCCTCGTCGACCGTTGTCGTGCCTGCCTCGGCAGCAGCGATGTCGAACGTAGAGAAGTCGAACGGCTCGGCCACAGCGGGAATGAAGAGATAAGGCTTGTTAGCCTCAGTGGTTGTCACCGACTCGTAGCTGATGCTCTGCGTCTCGGCATTGAAGGCCGTGGACTGGTAGAACTTACCGGCAGCAGCAACTTCTGAGGCATCAAGGGCTACGGGCAGGATGACGGTAGACATCTGGCCTGCCGTGAACGTGACGTTCTTTGAGAGCTGATAGTCATGGACTTCGAGGGCTACACTGCTCTCCTTGTACATCAGATAGGCAGGAGCTGTGATAAGGGCATCGTAGGCCAGGTCTTTCTGGATAACATTGATGCTGTAGGCACCATCGGCATCCGTCGTACAGCTATACTCCACATTGCCGCTCAGCAGCTTCACCTCTGCACCCTCGATGGCTGCCTTCGTATCCTTGTCGGCAACGGTGCCGCTGACGGTCACGAAGTCGTCCACCTGGAAATAGCCGACGATGGTCTGCTGAGAAGCTGTCCATGAGGGATTCTCCACCGTTGTCATATCCTGCGAACCATTGGCCTTGCGAGCCTTCGTGAAACTATTGTCCATCTCGAAATTGACGGAAGGCGAAGCAGTGCTGAACTCTGTAGCCAGCGTCAGGTGCAGATAGCCGCCATCGTAGACGAAGGGCTCGTCAAACTCGATGGTGACAAGGTCGACCGTTGCATTGGTCGAACCCATCTTCGTGATGATCGTCGTGCCAGAGCCCACCAGCGTCATATCGCCCACAGGATTGCCCGAAGGCAGTGAGCCCTCAGTCATGTTGGCCATATAGAGCTTGTTGGTCATGGTGACAGTAGTGTTGCTAAATCCGCGCAGCGTGAGCGAATGGATCTTCGTACCCTTGGCAATGCCCATCTGCTCGGGGGTATAATACCAGTCGTAGAGGTTGAACTTGTTCATGTTCCAATTACTGATGGCATTGTTGTTACGTGCCTTATTCTCCAACACCTGCAGCAGCTTCGTACCAACCTCTTCAGCTATCACGACATCGACCGTCTCCGATTGGGTAGCCTTGTCGCCTGTAACCACTTCAACATAGGCAGGCTTCGTGCCAACCTCATGGGGATAGCAGCTGAAGGTGAGCGTCGTCTCTTCACCTGGTCCTATAAGTCGCGGCTCTGCAGTGGCAACAGCCTCACCGTCGAGATAGAGCGTAGCGGTATAGTCGCTCACGGTCTCCGTCGTCGGGTTGACAATCGTTGCCTCGACGGTCAGCTCATGGTTGACGCTTGCTTTCTCGGCAAAGTTCGTAGCAATAATAGCAATGCGGTCGGCAGGAGCCATCACAAGGTTCTCCACCACTGAGCCTTCCTTCACGTTGATGGTCTTCGTGATGGGCATATAGCCCGTCAGGGTGGCCGTCAGCTGATAGTCTTTCTCGTTCTGATAGATGGGAAGGTTGTAAGTGCCGTCAGCAGCAGTCGTCGTCTCGTAGACCACATTGCCCGAAGTGGCCTTCACCTCCACACCTGCAGCAGGCTGGCCGTCGGCCTCGAAGGTGGCCTTGCCGCTCACGCTGTTGGCAGGTTCTTCGGCTGTAAAATAAACCACCGGAGTAGATTCGGCAAGACTCATGCTGGAACCCGTTCCATAGATAGTGTTGGCCGTCAGCGTGTTGTCCACCTGCCACCAAGAGCGTGTCTGCATAGCCCAGATTCCTGAGAGAACATCATTCTCCGAATTTATCAAGATGCGGATGCTCTTTCCAGCCTCGTAGGCGAAAGGAGTATTCAACTTGATATTGATACGGTCAGCTGTGCTGCTGGTAGGACACAGCGACACCACGCCCTCATACACCTTCACCATATTATCAGTATCCTGAACGGCATAAGGCGAAGTATAAGTCGCATCGTCGGTATTCTCCATATAGACTGTGATATTAGCACTTAATGCACTCGTATAGTTTGTGTGTCCCTTCCAAGCCAGAGAGGTAATTGATACGTCGCCGTCTTGTCCTACAACAGCAGCTGGATAGATGCTCTCGCAGACATTGGTCCCCTCTGTCACATCGATAGGCCACTGGCTGCTCTCAGCGTTGGCCGTTCCCAACGTAGCCGATGCGACGGAAGCCTCCGGTGCAACATCGATGGTAGCCTCCGTAGCGAACACTTCACCATCGGATGTCTCTACCTGGAATGTCACCGTCTGGCTGCCGCTCTTATGCGGGGTATAGACAAAGCTGAACTCCTTCTCCTCGCCAGCGGCTAAGGTTGTGGGCTCTGCCGCGGCAACAGTCTCACCGTCGACAATAAGCTTCAGCGTGTAAGCGTCGGCAGCTTCTTCGTTGGCGGTGGCATTCTTCACCTTCACCATCATCTCGCTGTCGTAGTTCACCGTACCCGTAGAAGGAACACTCTTCGAGACAAAAGCAAAGTCGTGGGTCTTCTCTATCAGCTGCGGACCGATGATGTCGTCTATATACACCTGCTTGCCCTCGAAGGCGAAGTAGAGCTCTCCGGCAGGCATGCCCGTCACCGTGAAGCGCTTCACAGCATAGCAGTTGTAGCCCCAGTCCTCTGTAGATATCTTGTTCGCCTCTTCTGTAGCCGTTGTCGAGAAAGTGTCAAGCAGTGTCCACTGCTCACGGTCGGCAGAATAGTACACCTTCACCTCGGCACTGGTGTTGCGCATGGCAGCCGAGAAGCTCAGGGCACCACCTGTCTGAACATTGAGTAGCGGCGTGATGAACTTCGTGGCCGTGTTGCCAGCGTTCTGCGCCCAATATCCGCTGGACAATCCATAGCGCCAACTCGGAGCGTTCACGCTCCAGCCACCTTCCGAAATCATATTCTCCGGAATCTTGTTGTCTTCAAAATCGACATACCACTGTCCTTCTGCTGGAACAGCGCCATGCAGCACAATCCGTAGGGGCGGAACAGCGTTTCCGCCCGTTTCGGCTATGGCGATGGTCATCGCGCCAACATGCTCTCCGGCAACATTGGCCTCCATCCTTACCGTTATATCCTGCGTACCATGTGCCGACACCACTATTTCGTTTGTAGCAACCGCGTTGCTACCCAACTCATAGCCGTCGGGCAGACTGATGTTCTCCACCGTCATCGGGGCGGCACCGTTGTTCTTCAGCGTGAACGACTTCTCCACTGCCTCGGTGCTCACACCGAAATACTGTATCGAACCCGTCGACAGTTCGCTGTCGTCGCCCTGGCGGGTGATGGCAGGAATAGCCTTGTAGGGCGTAATCGTGAACGTCGGACCCTCAAACACCTTGCCCGAGACATTCTCACGCACATCGACGCTGAGCGTGCCGCTGGCAAAATCGCCCACATTGAGCGTCGTCGTCAGCGTCTCCGTAGTTGTGGCATCCATAGCTAAGTCGGCAGAGATATCCTGCGTGAAGAGCACACTGCCCGTGGCATGGTCGATAAGGTCGAGGGTATAAGCCTCGGTACCCTCCTCGCTCTCGGCAAACGCCTCACCTACCATCATGTCGTAGTCGCCGATGTTTTTCAGCACAGCACTCATGCCGATACTGAACGAACCATCGGCAGCAGCATCAATACTCGTTGGTATGCTCGCCATAGCACTCTCTATCTGCAGCTCGTACTTCAGCTCAGGATAAGCTCGCGAACAATAGAAGTCGTCGAAGTCGAGATTGTCTATCCTAATACCCACATAAACATTGTCATCAGCAACAAGGTTGACAGACACCTGTTGCCACTCAGAGGTAAGCTCCGGTAGGTCGAACGGGATCTCGTTGCCGATAGAGAACGTACTGCCACTCTCAGCAAGATAAAAGAGTTTCAAGCTCGATGATGCGGTGCCCGACTTGCGGACATAGAACGACAAGGTGGCATTGTTGCGCAATGAGGGCGTCACCAACAGGTCGTTCACCTGATGGCTGCCGCCCAGCGTCTGGCTGCCCACACGCAGGAAGGCACCGTCGTTATGGCCACCCGAAGCCTGCTGCGAATAACTCACAAAATACTGTTGGCTCCAGCTATACGCCTGGTAGCTCTCCACGATATGGCTCCAGCCTCTTGGCGCAAAGGCATGGTCGCTCGTGTCCATCGGCCGGCTGAATGTCTCGGTGTAGTCCTTTACACTCAAAGCGAACACTTGTGCGCTACACCAGAGCATCAGCACCGTTAGAATAAAAATGTTTTTTTTCATTGTGTAGATTGTTATTTATTTGATGATGATTTTCTTTCCGTTCATGATGTAGATGCCTTTCTTCATCGAAGGTACGGAGGCGCGAGGGTGCGAGGGCGCGAGATTACTGTCAAGCGCTTCATTACTATTCTCACTCCTTGCTCCTCGCTCCTCACTCCTTGAATCAATACTATTCTCGTACCCACGTACCTCCGTACCTTCGTACCCACGAGATACCAATCGGCCCATCAAGTCATAGATGCCACCTCGCCATTCTTCATTCTTCATTCTTAATTCTTCATTCCCTATGCCTGTTGGTATAGGGGCATCGGTAATAGTCAGTATGCCGGGGATATATTCCAACTCGTAGTTGTGGGCCGCACCCCCGCTGACAGTCAGCGGATATTCACCCGCTGGCGACTGCCATGTGGCTGTCGTCGTGACGATGGGTAGCTCGTCAAGCACCGACTCATCCTCGTCGTTGCGCCACCCCTCATAGCTCATCGTGAACTCGGGGTTGTACGAATAGGCAGGCCGCTCAGCATCGTCGGCTGTCACCGTCAGCAAGGCAGGCAGCACAAAGAGAGTTCCGTCAACATAGTCGACAGCCTCGTCGGTGATACTTCCTGCCGTGATGTGAATAGGATATTCGCCTACCGGAGAGTATTCGTCGGCATCGCACGTCAACTCAGGAACACCGCCCGACAAAGCGTCGCCCGTCACCTTATAACCATATTTGGAAGGATTGGGCTCGCCATACTCACGATAGGCGTTGGTCACCTTGATGGTTGTGCCAAACTCCTTGATGTTATCGAAGTTGATGGGCTGAGTATCGTTCATATACGTACCCTTGAAATCGCGCCAGCCATCAGCAGCCTCGTATTTCACCTTACTGCCCGCTCGAACAAGAATGGTGCAGGCTCGCTTCACGACATCCCTGAAGCATTCGCTCCCTACGACAGGAGGCTCCACGGCGAAGAGCTTCAGCTGCCGCAGCGAGGCACACCCACGGAAAGCCTGCTGGCCGATAGCCGTGACGCTGTTGGGCATCTCCACACCTACCAGCTTCGTCGCCTCGTAGAAGGCGTAGTCGTGGATAGCAGTAAGTCCCTGCGGCATCACGTAATAAGCCGTTTGGTCGTAAGGCAGAACGGTGATGAGCTCAGTCTTGTCGGCATTGTAGATTAGGTTGCCGTCAAGACAGTATTCCTTGTCGGCACCCTCCGGGATGGTCAGCTCGTGCAGCCCTGTGCAGCCGACGAAGGCTCCGTCGCCGATGCTGACGGTGGACGAAGGCAGACGGAGAGTCTGCAGGGCGGTACAGTGCGCGAACATCAGAGGGGTGATGTCGGAAAGAATGGTGGCATCGGTAAGATCGAGATATTTGAGGATGCCCTGCGTGGGCTGCATCTCGTCGTCGCTGCCAGCCATGAAGCGCAGGATGCGGATGTCGTCGGCATCGAGCGGACCGCTGATGGTGAGTTCTTTCACACGGAGCAGTTCCTCCTCGGAATAGCGAGTGGCGAGCTGTCCGGGCTCAGAGAGGGAGATATCCTCCTTGATGGTCTCCACGACGTGGTCTGGCTTGATGCCTATGATGGCATCCTGGTTCATCGAGAACTGATAGGTACGTGGGTTGAGGAGCGAGATGTCGAAATAGCCGTTGTCGTCCCCATACCATCCCCAGTTGACGTGCACAAGTCCGTCGGCATTGTAACCGTCTACAACAAAGGCATGTCCTCCCTGTTGTGCTACATCGTTGGCACCATAGAAGATGGGGCGTCCTTCGGCGAGCTCGGTGAACACCATCTCCATCCACTCTTCGTCAGAGTAGTTGTCGCGGTCTTCCTTCGTTGTCGTGGTGGCATAGCCGAAATACTTCACAAGCCCTTCGGCGGCATCGGTGGTGAGCGCTGCCGAGGCTGTGGGTCGGTAGATCATGTTGGAAGCTACACCGCAGTCGTACATCAGCTTCGCTTCGGCCAGGGCTTGCTCTTCGTTGTATTCGCTGCGATAAGAGTCAAGCATATTGTCCCAGTCGTAGTAGCTCTCGGAAAAGTCTACCTCGAGTTTCTGCCCTGTCACATCGCCAGCCGGATAATAGATAGAGTGGTACGACTGACCATGCTGGGGGAAGCGGTGGTAGTACATAATCTGGGCAAGTGCCGTTGCGACGCATCCTGTGAGGCAATGGCCCTGTACAGTCTCTCCCATGTTGCCCGTTGATGTGCCGTAGGGGCAGAGGTTGGAGTAGGGCTCTTCCTGTCCCCATTTCGCCGTGACGAGCTCGGGGACGGCCTCAGGGAAACGTTTTGTGTCGGGCTTGATGGGGGAGAAGCGTTTCCCGCTCTTGATAATGTCGGAGGCTGTCTCGTCGATGGCCTGGAGCCACCAGGAGAAAGCTCTATTTTCATCGAAGGTGCGGGGGTGCGAAGGTGCGAAGGTGCGAGGTATGTAGGCGAGGACTGCGGGCAGCAGGTCGTCGGTAGAAAGGATGACGAAGCTGGTTGTGTCTTCGCTGCCATAGATGGCGTAGGTTTTGGTCGCTGTGATACAGCGACTTACAGGACCCGTGGGAGCCCCTTTTTTTCGAGGAGCGGGGAGAGAGGAGAGAGGAGCGCCGAGAAGGCTGTCGGCTGTATGTTGCATCTGCCTCAGCGTCCTTGGTGCCGTCGAGGCGCAGAGGGGACTGCAAATCCCCTCCAGCGCAAGGAGTATAGATGAGAAAACGAATGTTCGGAGCATGGTATGGTGCTGTTTTTAGGGTACGATAACTTTGTGGGCATCGGCGGAGCCGCTACTTACCGAACCGTTGCCGATGCGGAGGATGTAGGTGCCGTGTGGGAGGTGAGCCACCACATCACCCACGGTCTTGAGGACCAGCTGTCCGTCGATGGTGGAGATGGCGACGGAGTGGTTGCCAGCGTTGGTGACGATAATCTGTCCGGGGAGGACGGAGATATTTGCGTCGGCAGAGCCGCCACTTACTGAACCGATGGCTGTGGGTGTGGGGTTGACGTAGACCTCGTTGGAATAGGTTGACTCGCCGATGTTGTAGACGACGGTGACGGCATAGGTGTGCGGTTGGTTGTCCATCTGGGTGTCGGTCCAGGAGGTAACGTCCTTAGCGACACTGGCCACCTTCTGTCCGTCGCGATAGATGTTGTATCTGACGGAGTATTCGAGCCACTCGCCGTTGGTCATGTCGGCCACGGTGTCGAGGGGAATAAAGTCCTCGTGGTGGTTGGAGTTGAGGGAGTAGAGGATACGCATCTGCTCTGGCGACTGTGTGTCGAGGACGCGGTAGAAGAAGCTGACCTGCTGTTCGTCGCCAGAAAGCTGGGGCGACATGAGCCAGTTGGCGTTGGCCGTAGCATCCATATAGTTGGCCGAGACGGTGAAGAGGAACTGCTTACCGGAGTGGGCCGTGACGAGAGCGTTGGCATTGTCGGTGTTGAAGAGAATCCACGACATGGGCATGCCTGCGCCTGGGAAGTCGCCGAACTCTCGTACGCGATAGGTGCCTCCCTCATCGCCATCGAAGGTAGCCCAGTTGCCGAAGTGTTCGAAGTCGGAGATGGAATACTGTTCGAAGTCGTCGGTGACGGTCTCCTTCTGTATGACGGGGACTTCCCAGGAGAGGACGGAGACGGCGTCGGCTGAGCCGCTGCTCACTGAACGGGAGGCTGTGAGGGTGACGGTGGGATAAGCCGAGTGTTCGATGGTCACAGGCACATCGGGCGTCACGTTGTCGTCTTTGTCAGCATCGAGGTTGTAGTCGGCCACGGCATGAATCTGTGCGATGCCAGCATCCTCGATGGCCGGTTTCCATGTGAGCTGATAAGTAGAGTCGCATCCTACGCGGAGCGTTCCGCTTGGCACTTCGGCCACCTGTTGGTTGTTGGCGAAGATCTGCACGCGGAAGTTGCGAGCGTCGCGCGTACCTCTATTGTATACACGGACGTAGAAATGGTTGTCTTCGGCAGCCCTTACGTAACGTGGCACAGCCATCGTTGTCTCGAGATTGTAGGGCACCATATCGCGCACCTGTACATCGTCGAATGCGACGGGTGTGTTGAGATCAGCACACTCAGCCTGGAAGTGGAGACGGATATAGCGAGCGTCGTCGGCTCCCTCGATCATGATGGTGGTGTCGCGCCATCCCTCTTCGCCAGTGAGCGTATTGAAGTCGATATCCTGCAAGAGCGCAGTCTCGTCGTCGGCGTTCTTCTGGAGAGCCACCTTTAGGTGCGTGTCGGTGCCGGGATAAGCATAGAAGGACAGACGTACGCCTGGCTGTACAGCACCGAGGATGGCTATCTTCGACGACACATAGTCGGCCGTCGTTGCCTCCTCAGAGGGTGTGAACATGGCGCAATGGCCGTCGTTGTCGCTGGAAGTGGTGGTGTAATACTGGCTGAACGAGCCGATGCCGTTGTTTGTCCATCCCTGCTTGTCGGTGAATCCCGTCGAAAAGCTCTCGGTGTAAGGCAACTGGTAAGGCGTTCCGATGATGATGCTGTTGGATGTGCCCCGTCCGCTCTCGCCCATCTCGTTGCTGCAGTGAACATGATAGTAGAGACGTTCCTGCTGCCAAGAGAGGTGGACAGAGCTCTCGTCGGAGGTGAAGCTGGTGGCACCCTTCTTGCTGATGGTCATCCATGCGCCATCGCTGCGCTGCACACGATAGGAGAGTTCGTCGGGGTTGACATAGCCCCCGTTCTCGCCTGTTGTAGGCGGAGTCCAGGAGACGAGGACTTCGTTGTCGCCCGTTTCGACAAGCCGTACATTCTGCGGCGGCAGCGGTTTGTCGACACCGATAAAGGCCGAAGCTGTAGCACTGACGCCCAAGCCAGCCTCGTTGGAAGCCACTAGAATGATGTTGGAAAGGCTCTCGAGCGTCTTTCCCATGCCGTAGCATATGGTGAGCTTCTCATCGCGACTGCCATATCCGAAAGCAGCATGTCCAGAGGCTCGGAACGAGAGGCGATAAGAGCGGTCGGCAAAGAGCTGCAGGGGCGGAGAGATGAGCCAGTCGTCGGCAGCCCCCTGTGCAAAGAGACTGTTGTATTCGGCCTGTCCATCGGTGTTGACTGTCCAGGTGGCAGCATCGCTGTTGGCGTTCAGCACGGTGAAGAACTGCAGCGCATCGGCTGTGTCGAACGATTCGGCATAAGGAATGGTGAGGTGGTCGCCGAAAGAGAGTCGGTTGGTGTAGGCCGAGACGCCCTCTATGGTGCTGTTATAGGGTGTGACCATATAGTAGTAGAGTTTGAGCATAGAGGGGTCGATATGGTCGGTATAGGTTGTGCCGCTGACATTCTGAGCGACGACCTCGTTGTCGGGATAGCGCACGATGGTATAGGTAAGGTCTTCGACAGCCACCGCCTTGTCGTGGATACCCTTCGTAGGATGCGCCCAGGAGATTGTGGCCGTGCCGTCGTCAGTGATGGAGAGCGAGAGGTTGTCGGGGTTGAGCGGTTCGTCGTAACCGATCCAAGTGACGAGCTTCGTCTCTTGTCCTTGTCCGGCATCGTTGGAACAGACCACAAGGAACTTGACCTGCCCGTTTTCTACCGTCACATCCTGGATTGTCACTTTCTTACCGGCCTTACCGGTGCCTTCAGCCTTCAGTTGGCCATTGGCAAACAGCTGATAGCTGACATCTCCCTCCAGGTTGTCGATGATGCCCGAGAAGTACATCTGGTTGGTGTCTTCGTCGAAGAAAGCCGACTGTCGTGCTGCACTGAAGTTGACCCCCGTGCTTCCCACGAGCTGCATGGCTCCCGTCTTCTTGTCGATCTTGTAGAGCTGGTTGTTCCATGAGATGCCATAGAGCTGACCTTCGTTGCTACAGGCCATACCGATGAAGTGTCCCGTGCCGAGCTGTATGATGCTACGCTTGAAGCCCTCGGCGAAGTTGATGGCAGCCAGTTCGAAGCCTGAGAGGTCGTCGGTATAGAAACAACCGTAGACCAGGTCGGTGGTGGGATCGTAGGCCAGGTCGGTTGCCGTCAGTCCGTTATCGACCTGCGAATGGGTAAGCTGTGCCCATGTCTTGGCATTGTACGACGAATAGTAGGTAAAGATCTCGTCGCTGTAGTAGCTGGTCGACGTGGTGATGAAATGGTAGGTGCCGTCGACACAGACACCTCCGCCGTTGGCGTTGATTTCAGCGTCGGCCACCTTTGTGAAGGTGACGACATCAGAAGCCACCAAGGGGAACGACCACATACGATACTCGGGGATGTCGTACGAGCTCCAGTTGTTGGCCGACATGATGCTGCCGTAGACCATCTTCTGCGCTCCGGCGCGGTAGGGAGTCTGTAGGGCCGTCGGCTCACCGATGCGTGCTGTTGGCACCAAGAGAGGATAGTCGCGGAAGCTGCCCGTCTGGAAGACGGGATACTTCTTGAGGAACTGCTGCCGCAGCTGTGCCACCTCGCGTGGTGTCAGGTTTTTAACACGGGTAAAATCGCCTTTCGGCTACGTGTTCTGTGCCATGCCGGTGGTTGTATAGGTCGCTGCGGAACAGCGACTTACTGAACGCTGGAAAACGGGCGAGGTGATGGCAGAGGGAATGGCGGGCTTGTCGCTCCAGCGAGCGATGGCTGCATTCACCACATGGTTGTCGGCATCGAGCAGGAGCGCCACGACCCTGCAATTGGCGGGAACAAGGATGTTCTCGGGCATGGAGAAAGAGAAAGTATGGGTAGTCCAGATACCGGCCTCCATATCGGCAGGCAACGAATTGTCGATACCGTTGAAGGGGGAGAGGAGTGAGCGCGCCACATGGCGGTAGTACATCTCTTCGGCGGGAATAACATTAGGCTTGTCCTCGTAGCCTGCCATCTCGCCGCTGAAGCCGCCGGCATAGCCATTGGCCTGGTTGTAGCGGGAGTCGCCGGGCTGGTGTACACTGTCTTCGACCATTACGTAGGCCAGATGCCATCCGTTGGCGACAGCCCCTTCGCGCAGCATAATGCGAGCCGTAGCCTCAGCCTGTGTTAAGTCTTCGTTGATGGTTGCTGTCAGCTCGACGGCAGCATCACATTCTTCAGTCAGGATATCACCCACCTGGTCGAAGTATTCAGCCTTCGGTACACCTTTACGGGCTCGGTCGCGGTTGATGATGGCGTTGGGATAGCTGTAGAATCCACCAAGCTGCTCGACTGCCGTGCAATAGTCGAGGTCTTCCATCGGGTCGCGATTGACCCCGCCGCCATGCACGCTGATGGGTATCAGACGGTCGCCATACTGCTCGGCAGCCTGCTCCATATAGACCATACCATAAATGCACCACTGGCACCATGTGCCGGTGACCTCTTCGACAACAACATTTCGTTGGAATGAAACGGGTTCGTCGGCCCCTGCCATGCCACAGCATGACAACATCATCAAAAGGGTGTAGATTTTATTCATAAGCGCTTTCGTTGAATTTTCAGCCGCAAAATTACTCTGAAAATACGAAAGAGCGAAGCAAAAAGGCTACGCAGTGGTTCAAAAAGCGGATTATTGACCCACTTTCTGCTGTTTCTGCGCGTTTTGAATGCGCATATACTCTGTCGGGGTGAGTCCCGTGACACGCTTAAACGAGGTGGTGAACGAGGTGCGCGAGCGGAAGCCGACGTCGTTGGAGATGCCCTCGACGGAGTAGCGCCCGTAGTGCTCTGTGTCGTTCATCCGGCGCAACGCTTAAGTCTGACAGACATAGCGAAGGTGTCGGCTGTCGCGTGGCATCACCGTCAACTGCTGCTCAAACTGTCGGAGCGCTTCGGCATAACGCTTCTTCTCGGTCAGCGCTAAGGCGGTGTACATCAGTTTGTTGTAAGTGACATACTCCTGATCTTTGTCGAACTTCACCCTACTGTATTCCTTCCACTCTCTCGCGATGGAGTCGAGCGAATGGGTACGATAGGCACGGTCTATCAGGTTGGCAAAGGCCACACTCATGTTCTCATGCTCCGCATTGCGATGTGTTGCCCAGAAAGCTTTCCTGAAGGCCTCCATGGCACGGCGGTCCATCACCGAGTCGTGACAGATGTCGGCAATGGTGCCGTACATACCGCCCTGGTCTAAGTCGATGCGGGCTATCTCGATGTGCAACTCCTGACAGATGTCCTGCGCCTTCGAGAGACACTCGTACGACTTGGGATAGTCGAGATAGGCCAGGAAATAGACGCTCCACATGTTGATATAGGCATCGGCACACCGACGCTTGTCCTCGGCAGGAAGCCGCTTGTCGTAGCGATTGGCCACAATGGTGTAGCAGACAATGGCACTGTCGGCCATCGAACGCCGCTCGTACTGCCGACCCATCTCCATCAGACGCTCCGTCGGAAGGTCCATCCAACGACGATAGAAAGAGGGCTGCTCGGAGGACGACACCTCAAGCGCAAAGCCGCAAAACAGGAATAACAGTATATTTATAATTAATGTACGCATGTACTTTCTCCCATAAAAGTGGCTGCAAAAATACGAAAAAAAAACAGACTTTGCCAAACACAATCTTGCTTTTTTGCCAATTATTCTTAACAACTGGCATGAGTGGACAAGATTTTTTGTACATTTGCACAACAATTCATCACCAGCCATGAGACAACAGACAGAACAAGAGGTGCTCAAGCGACTGACTGCTCTCTGCGCACGGGGCGAGCACTGCGCCTACGAAATGCGCGAGAAGATGCGACGCTGGGACGTCGACGAGGAGGTGCAGCAACGCGTGGTAAGCTATCTCGAACAACACCACTTCATCGACGAAGAGCGCTACTGCCGGGCCTTCGTCAGCGACAAGCTGGCGTACAACAAATGGGGCAGGCGAAAGGTGGAACAAGCACTCTATGCCAAACGCATCAGCCGAGAAACCATCAACCGGGTGCTCGAGGAGGTGGAACCCGCCGACTACGAGGAGACGCTGCGCCACCTGCTCGAGGCAAAGAGCAGGAGCGTGAAGGCCGAGACCGACTACGAACGCCGCACCAAGCTCATACGTTTCGCGCTGAGCCGGGGCTTCACGATGGATGTCATCCTAAAGGTGCTGGGCGATGATTAGCTTCTTCTCGCGTCTGCTCGACCTGCTCTCACCTCGCTCGTGTGCCGTCTGCCATCGTCGGCTTACCATCAGCGAACGGATGATATGCTGCACCTGTATCCTGCATCTGCCACGCACCCACTTCGCCCGTGAGCCTTACGACAACGAGATGGCACAGAAGCTATGGGGGCTCCTGCCTGTAGAACACGTGGCCGCCCTTTTCTATTATCACCCTCACTCTGATGCGAGCCGCTTGATCTACGCCCTGAAATATGGCAACCGACCCGATTATGGATGGCAGATAGGACGACTGACGGCCAGCGAGATGACGGATGAAGGATTTTTTGAAGGCATCGACGTCATCGTACCGATGCCCATCACCAAGAGCCGTCGGCGCGAGAGGGGCTACAACCAGAGCGAGGAGTTTGCCCGTGGCATTGCCGAACTGACGGAAATACCTGTGGCTACAGATGTCGTGGAGCGACTGTCGTTCGGCATCAGCCAGACGAAGCTGAACCACTGGGAGCGTAGAGAAAATGTAGAGAACGTCTTCCACCTGACAAACGGCGAGTCCATCAGCAACCGCCATGTCCTCTTGGTAGACGACATCATGACGACGGGCTCGACCATCATTTCATGTGGCAGCGAACTGCTGAAGGCGGGAAACGTCAAGATCAGCATCCTGACCATTGGCTACACAAAAGGATAGCAGAACCATCATTGACAGAACGAATATGGAACAAAGAGAGAGAGACGAACTGTATATGCGCCGCTGCCTGCAGCTGGCAGCCTGCGGACGGATGGAGTCGCGCCCCAATCCGATGGTGGGGGCGGTGATCGTTGCCGACGGACGTATCGTCGGCGAGGGCTATCATGTGCGCTGCGGCGAGGGGCATGCCGAGGTGAATGCTTTCGCTTCTGTCGCCGCGGAAGACGAAAGACTGCTGAAGGAAGCCACGGTGTATGTCAGCCTCGAACCCTGTTCGCACTACGGGAAGACGCCTCCTTGCGCCGACCTGATTGTCAGCAAGGGGGTGCGGCGTGTCGTCGTGGGCTGCATAGACCCCTTCGCCAAAGTGCAAGGACGGGGCATCGAAAAGCTTCGCAAGGCGGGCATCGAGGTGACGGTAGGCGTATTGGAGGCAGAATGCCAGTGGCTGAACCGCCGGTTCTTCACGTTTCATCGTGAGCAGCGACCCTATATTATATTAAAGTACGCGCGTACACAGGATGGTTTCCTCGACAATCATGGACAGTCGTTGGCCATTTCCACACCTTTTACCAAGATGTTGGTGCACCGGCTGCGGGCCGAGGAAGACAGCATCGTCGTGGGCAGGACGACAGCCGAACGCGAGCATCCACGCTTAGACGTGAGGCACTGGGCCGGGCCGTCGCCGAAAAGGTTTGTGCTGAGCAGTAAGGCTTGCTGCACAGCCGCAGCTGACGAGGATGGTGAGAGGCCTTACAGGATGGTTGCATCGATAGAGGAACTGTTGCGTGTTTGTCGTGAAGAGCAGCTCCAGTCGCTCATCGTGGAGGGCGGAAGGCTGACGCTGCAGTCGTTCATCGACAGCAACCTGTGGGATGAAATACGCGTGGAAACGGCTCCCCTCTGTGTCGGCGAAGGCACACCGGCACCTTCTCTACCCGACAACATCGTCTTGAAATCAAAAGAAACCTACGACGGAAACACCATCCAAGTATATACAAAATAAGCCTGCCACATGTGAATCCCCCTCCTTTGGAGGGGTTAGGGGAGGTCCTACTTCCTTCCGAAGTCGGCAGGAATCTCGCCCCATTGTGCTGTTTCCCACTTGAGAACCGGCACCCTGACGGCATGGGTGCGAAGCCATGTCTCGGCCCTGCGGATAATCTGATAGAGCGGCTCCGTCTGTTCGTTGCGTTCCAGCTTAGTCTTGCATTGCTTCTTCTTCACCCAGAGGATGGCGTTGTAAGAGTCGGAATAGACCACGCGGTCAGTGATTCCCTCGCGTTCCATCAGTGCCAAGGCATGGACGATGGCGAGGAACTCGCCGATGTTGTTCGTGCCATACATCGGTCCGAAATGGAATATCCGTTGGCGCGTCTGCAGGTCGACGCCCTGATATTCCATCATGCCGGGGTTGCCCGAGCAGGCAGCATCGACCACCCACGCCCTTTCTTGCGGTACTACCTTCTGATCCATACTTTACGAGTAGAGATAATACCGTTCTCCAATTCGACGTTGACGAGATAGCAACCATTGGCTATTTCCGAGATGTCGACGACAGACTGACTGCCCGTTCGACGGTAGAGACGCCCCTGAAGGTCTTTGTCGGGATTGTTCTCAAACTGATAGCCATCATAGAAGGTCACGGCGTCGAACAGACGCAGCGTGTCCCTCTCTTGCGCCGCGGCCTGCCAGCAACTCATCGCCAGCAGGGTAGCCATACAACACAAACACTTTCTCATCACTTCAATTCTTCATTCTTCACTCTTCATTCTTCATTTAAAAAGAGTTCTTCATTCCCTACATCCTCTCTGGCACCTCGATACCGAGCAGGCGCATGCCGTTCTTGATGATCTTGGCCACGTTCTTGGCAATGAGCAGTCGAGTCTGCTTGGTCAGCTCGTCGTCGGCGTTGAGCACCGAGTAGTCGTGATACCACTGGTTGAACTCCTTCGTCAGCTCGTAGCAGTAGTTGGCGATGCCGCTGGGCGAATAGTCCTTGCCAGCCTGCTCGACAACGGCGGCATAGTCGTTCATCTTCTGGATGAGCGTCACCTCCTTCTCGTTGAGCTTTATGGCAGCGGCGGCACCATTAAACTCCTGGATTCCCTGCTCGGCAGCCTTTCGCATGATGCTCTTGATGCGTGCATGCGTGTACTGGATGAAGGGACCGGTGTTGCCGTTGAAGTCGATCGACTCCTCGGGGTTGAAGAGCATGTTCTTGCGGGCATCGACCTTGAGGATGAAGTATTGCAGGGCTCCCAGGCCCACGATGCGGGCTATCTCCTGGCGCTCCTCTTCGGTGAGGTCGGCATTCTTTCCAGCCTCGTCGGCAGTGCGGCGCGCGTCGTTGATCATCAGTTCGATCAGGTCGTCGGCATCCACCACCGTTCCCTCGCGGCTCTTCATCTTGCCGTTGGGCAGTTCGACCATACCGTAGGAGAAGTGCACCAGATCGCGGCCCCACTTGAAGCCGAGGCGGTCGAGCAGGATGCTGAGCACCTGGAAGTGGTAGTTCTGCTCGTTGCCCACAACGTAGATCATCTTGTCGATAGGATAGTCGGTGAAACGCATCTGCGCCGTTCCGATGTCCTGTGTGATATAGACGCTCGTGCCGTCGCTGCGCAGCAGAATCTTCTTGTCCAGTCCCTCGTCGGTGAGGTCGGCCCAGACGGAGTTGTCGTCGTGACGCTCGAAGACGCCCTTCTCCAGTCCTTCCAGCACCTTGGCCTTGCCCTTCAGGTAGGTCTGGCTCTCATAGTAGATCTTGTCGAAGCCCACACCGAGCTTCTGGTAGGTCTCGTCGAAACCGGCATACACCCACGAGTTCATCTTCTCCCACAAGGCACGTACCTCAGGGTCGCCCTGCTCCCACTTGACGAGCATGGCATGAGCCTCCTGGATGAGCGGAGCCTCGGCCTTGGCTTTCTCCTCGGCCCTCTCGTCGTCCATACCTTCAGCAACGAACTTTGCCTTCAGCTCCTTCACCTCCTCGCGATAGTGCTTGTCGAAGGCCACGTAGTAGTCGCCGATGAGGTGGTCGCCCTTCTTGCCCGACGACTCGGGTGTCTCGCCGTTGCCATACTTCAGCCAGGCGAGCATCGACTTGCAGATATGGATGCCGCGGTCGTTGACGATGTTGGTCTTCACCACGCGGTTGCCGTTGGCCTGCAGAATCTGCGCCAGCGACCATCCGAGCAGGTTGTTGCGCACATGGCCCAGATGGAGCGGCTTGTTGGTGTTGGGCGACGAATACTCCACCATCACCAGTGGTGAGGCATCGGTGGCCTGGCGCTCGCCAAAGTGTTCGTCGGCATCAATCCTGAGCAGCATGTCGGCCCACGATGTCTGCGACAGCACCAGGTTGAGGAATCCGCCGACGGCATTGAAGCGGTCGACGACACCGCAGTTCTCCACGAGCCACTGCCCTATCTCCTGAGCCGTGAGGTCGGGCTTCTTGCGCGACATCTTCAGGAAGGGGAACACCACGACGGTGAGGTTGCCCTCGAAGCCGGCTTTCGTCTTCTGCAACTGTACCATACTCTCGGGCACGTCTTGCCCGTACAACTCACTGACAGCCTTGACGACTGCGCTGATCAACTGCTTTTCCATTATTTCTTCTGCTATTTTATTATTTCTATTTTATCATGAACCGAAGAACACATTTCTGATTAACGACGATTATTCTTTATCACGAATTGGAGAATTAAAGAATTTTTTTCACCGACTCCGTGGCCGTCCGTGTTCAGTCCGTTGCCTTAAACATCTCCGTGTTCGTCCGTCGCCTTAACGTCCGATGCTCAGATGAGGTCCAGGAAGTGCTCTACGGGTATTCCGCGGTTCTTGTCGCTGTTGTCCTTGTTGGCATCGATAAGCCGCGACAGCGCATCCATCGCCCGTCGCGTAGCCTGTTTCAGAGGCACGCCGTTCATCAGGTGGCCGATGAGGATAGCCGAGAACATATCGCCCGTGCCAGGGAAGTGGACGGGAATCTCCGTGTAAGGCAGCAGGAAATACTCCTGTGTCGCCTCGTTGTAGCCCACCACCGAGTGGTGCGCCTCCTGCTTGTCGTTACTGACGAGCATACTCGTTATCAACACCGAGCGCGAACCGATGGCACGCAGCTTGTCTATCAGCTGCCGCGCCTCGTCCCATGTAACGCCCTCGGGCCGGTATGCCGACTCCGTCAGGTAGGCTGCCTCCGTATAGTTGGGGAAGATGAGGCTGGCCACAGCTATCATCTCGCGCATGCACTGAACCCGGTCGGCCGTCACACCGTTGTAGAGCTTTCCTTCGTCGCCCATGATGGGGTCGACATAGATAGGCGTGCCCTGTGCTGCCTGTTCGCGGCAGTAGGCCGACACAAGCTTTGCCTGCCGCTCGGAACAGATGAACCCCGTAGCGATGGCATCGAACGAGAAGCCCAGTTCCTTCCATACGGGGAAGACGCCCTCCATATAGTCGGTCGTCTCAAGGATGTTGAATTTTCCGTAGTCGAGCGTGTTCGAGACAAGCGCCGTGGGCAGGTTGTACACGGGCAGCCCCATATACGAGAGGATGGGCAGCATGGCCGCTGTGGCCACCTTGCCGTAGCCTGCCAGGTCGTTGATAAGGAGTATCTGTTTCTGATTCATATCCGCATTTTGGCTGCAAAGGTACGAATAAGCGAGCGAAAAGACAAGAAAAAGCATAATATTATTTGCTTTTTCGGGCTTATCCGAGCGAAAGTACCTTATTTAAAGGTACGAATAAGTGAGAACAATACAAAATGAAAGAAGTATTTTTTATATTTTTATTTGCCGCATATCGCGACACTACATTAATAAAGTAGTCATACTACATTAATAAAGTAGTCACACTACATTAATAATGTAGTCACACTACATTAATAACGTAGTATCGGAGTTTGCCGCAAATTGCATCGCTATTTGCCACGGCCGACATCATGATTTGCCGCAAATTGAACATAAAAGCGAAAAAAAACGCGAAAATTGTTGACTGTTTCAGAAAAATTGTTTATATTTGCACCGCTAACGTGTGTATTATATATAATAAGGTATTAACTTTAAACAGCAAACAATATGAAAAGATTGACGCAAACAATGCTCGCCTTAGTGGCCATGCTGCTATGCGCGACACATGCCAACGCCCAACAGGTGACCTACCAAGGCGTGGTGTACCAGATCCTGAACACCACCGACTGTGCCATCGTCGGACTTGCCAGCAGCAACAAAGATGCCACGGAGCTGGTATTCAACGGCGACGGCATCCCCGATGGCGGCGACTCTTACTCGCGAAAGATTACACAGGTGAACATCCAGGCCTTCGACAGCAAGAGCCTGAAGAAGGTGGACATGTCGAAGCTCACCGAGCTCCGCAAGTTCGACCACAACTGCTTCAGGAACTGTAAGGACCTGACGGAGGTCATCCTGCCCGAGGGACTGACTAATCTGGGTGTCAGCACCTTCGACGGCTGCTCAAGCCTGGCAGAAATCACGCTGCCCTCGACTCTGAAGACCATCGGCAGCTACGACTTCAAAGGCACGGCCATCAAAGAGCTGACCATCCCATCGAGCGTGACCTATGTGGGCCGTGAGATCTTCGGCTTCTGGGACAACCTCCAGCGCATCAACATGGAGAACCCCGTGCCGCCGACAGGGTTCGACAACGAGGCCTTCTACGAGGCGCTGCACCGCCGACCCGAACTGGTGCTCTTCGTGCCTTCCGAGGAGGCTGTTGCCGACTACAAAGCCAGCGAGTGGTGGGGCTCGCGCTTCACGAACATCAAGTGCGACGACCTGGGCGACGAGTTCAACTACGGACACTTCCGCTATAGGCTCAACGAATACGCCGGCACGCGCTATGTCGAGATTATCGGCGTGGCCGACGACAACGGTTTGGAATACGATTGGATGCTCGACATGGACGGCGTGCAGTACGACGGCCGCATCTATCCTGTGTGGTATATAACGGCGGAATCCTGCAAAGACTACCGCTGGGAGGAACTCGACCTGAACCGTAACATGTTCAAGGAACTGAAGACTATCGGCGTGAGTGCCTTCTTCGGCAACACTACCATCAAGAGCGTGAAGCTGCCCGACAACGTCTGGTGGATTGGCGAGAGTGCCTTCGCGTGGTGTTCCAACTTAGAGGAACTGGAGCTTCCCAACTATCTCGAGCAGATCAACAATGAAGCGTTCCGGCGCTGTACCAGCCTAAAGGCTGTGGAGTTCCCCTCGAGCATCAAGAAGATCAAGGAGCGTGCCTTCGATGAGTGCTGGGCGCTGCAAGGCGTCATACTGCCGAACAGTCTGGAAGAGGTGGGCTACCGCGCCTTCGCCGAATCGGGCCTCGAGTGGATTGTGCTGCCACCCGACGTGGCAATGGGCTGGGAGAGCCTGCTCTCGTGCAACAAGCTGAAGTATGTCTTCCCCATGTACAGCGACCCGACAGCCACCACGTCGGCGAAGAATATCTTCTTCATGAAAGACAACCCCGGCAAGCTCGATGCCACCGTGTTCGTGCCGACGGGCAAGCTCAGTGCCTACCAGTCGTCCGACT
>JAGBLC010000186.1 GCA_017635615.1 Prevotella sp. | reverse complement strand
CTCATGGTGT
This sequence comes from Prevotella sp., assembly GCA_017635615.1. Lineage (GTDB taxonomy): Bacteria > Bacteroidota > Bacteroidia > Bacteroidales > Bacteroidaceae > Prevotella. The sequence goes on along the minus strand of JAGBLC010000186.1, from coordinate 4,255 downwards.
TCAACAACACACGCGTCATCCAGGCCCGCATCCACTTCCGCAAGATCACGGGAGCGCTCATCGAGGTCTTCCTCTTGGAGCCTGCCGCACCTGCCGACTATGAACTGATGTTCCAAACCAATGGCAGCTGTATGTGGTACTGCTTGATTGGCAATGCCAAAAAGTGGAAAGAGGGAACGCTCGCACGCTCTTTCTCCGTAAAAGACCATAACATCACGCTCACGGTTGGCCGACCGACAGCCACGTCGGCCACTGGCGCCACTGCTTCTCTGCTTGGTGCAGCCGTGCCGAGAGACAGCCAGCTCGTATCTTTCTCGTGGGACAACCCTGACGTTTCGTTTGCCGACATCCTCGACGTAGCCGGCGAACTGCCTATACCACCCTATCTCAACAGAGAGACACAAGAGAGCGACAAGACGACATATCAGACCGTCTATAGCAAGGTGAAAGGTAGTGTGGCTGCTCCGACGGCAGGACTGCACTTCACGACAGATGTGCTCGGTGCGCTCGATGCCAAAGGTATCGATCGCGAAGAGCTGACACTACACGTCGGCGCCGGCACGTTCCGCCCGGTGAAGAGCGAGCAGATAGCCGACCACCCGATGCACACCGAGTATGTCAGCATACGCCGACAGACCATCGAGAAGCTCATCGGCCACGATGCGCAAGCCATTGCCGTAGGCACGACATCCGTCCGCACGCTCGAAAGCCTCTACTATATGGGATGCCGACTGGCAAAGAACCCCAACGCCAAGGAGAGCGAACTGCATATCGAGCAGTGGGAGCCTTATGAGACGACGCCTCAACTGTCGCCGGTAGAGGCCCTGCAGCACATCCTCCGCTGGCTCGACCGAAACAACAAGACCACCCTGCACAGCTCCACGCAGATCATCATTGCGCCTGGCTACGAATACAAGATCGTGAAAGGATTGGTCACCAATTTCCACCAACCGCAGTCGACTCTGCTCCTGCTCGTCAGTGCCTTCGTCAAGGGCGATTGGTGCACCATCTACGACTATGCACTCAGCCACGATTTCCGATTCCTCAGCTATGGCGATAGTTCACTTCTTTTGCCATAGCATATAAGAAAGTTTTCCAATTCACTTTAACAAACAGCTGACAATCAGCGGTTTGACATTATTTAACACGAGAAAAGTTGTCCAAAACGGACAACTTTCAGCTATTTGTCGTACCTTTGCATCCAGAAATCTATGATCTTCTATTTCAAGAAAAACAATCGAAAATGATACAGACAGTAGTAAAGCGCGACGGGCGCATCGTTGGTTTCAACGAACAGAAAATCATGGCTGCCATCCGCAAGGCCATGCTGCATACTGAGCAGGGCGACGACGAAAGCCTCATTCAGCAGATAACAGACAACATCTCGGTCAACGGCAAACCACAGATGACGGTGGAGGACATACAAGACAGCGTCGAAATGGAGCTGATGAAGAGCGAGCGAAAAGATGTGGCACAGAAGTATATCGCCTACCGACATGAGCGGTCCATAGCACGTAGGGCCAAGACGCGTGACATCTTCCTCGAGATTATCAACATCAAGAACAACGACGTGACGCGCGAGAACGCCAACATGAATGCCGACACGCCAGCTGGCATGATGATGAAGTTTGCCAGCGAGTCGACAAAACCCTTCGTCGACGACTACCTCCTGAGCGACGAGGCACGCGAGGCCGTGAAGCACAACTACCTGCACATCCACGACAAAGACTACTATCCCACCAAGTCGCTCACCTGCGTGCAGCACCCCCTCGACCATATCCTCGAACGCGGCATCATGGCAGGTCACGGCAGCTCACGCCCCGCCAAACGCATTGAGACAGCATCCGTCCTGGCATGCATCTCGATGGAAACCTGCCAGAACGAGATGCACGGCGGACAGGCCATACCAGCATTCGACTTCTATCTCGCTCCCTATGTCCGCTACAGCTTCATCGAAGAACTCAAGTCGCTCGAGAGCTTGGAGGGCAGAAGTCTTGAACACCTCTACGACATCAAGCTCAACGACTTCCTCACACAGCCCCTCGAAGGTCTCAAGGGCGACGACCGCGTCGTGCAGCATGCCATCAACCGTACCGTGGCCCGCACACATCAGGCCATGGAGGCCTTTATCCACAACATGAACACCATCCACTCGCGAGGAGGCAACCAGGTGGTCTTCTCCAGCATCAACTATGGCACCGACACTTCTGCTGAGGGGCGCTGCGTCATGCGAGAGATCCTGAAAAGCACCTACGAGGGTGTCGGCGACGGCGAGACAGCCATCTTCCCCATTCAGATTTGGAAGAAGAAACGGGGCGTCAACTACCTGCCCGAAGATCCCAACTACGACCTCTACCAGATGGCATGTAAGGTGACGGCACGACGATTCTTCCCCAACTACCTCAACCTCGATGCTTCCTACAACCAAGACCCTGACTGGCGAGCCGACGATCCCAAACGCTATATGCACGAAGTGGCTACGATGGGATGTCGCACACGCGTCTTCGAGAACCGCTTCGGCCCGCGAACATCAATCGGTCGGGGCAACCTGTCGTTCTCTACCATCAACATCGTCAGGCTGGCCATCGAGTGTATGGACGAGAAAGACCAGGAGACACGCATCGCAAAGTTCTTTGCCAAGCTCGACGACATGCTCGAAGTGACCGCACGCCAACTGTGCGACCGCTACAACTTTCAGAAAACAGCCTTCGCCAAGCAGTTCCCCCTGCTGATGCAAAGCCTGTGGATAGGTGCCGAGCAACTCAAGCCCAACGACACCATTGCCAGCGTCATCAACCAGGGAACGCTCGGCATCGGGTTCATCGGACTGGCAGAATGTCTCGTCGCCCTCATCGGCAAACATCACGGCGAGTCGGAAGAGGCACAACAGTTAGGTTTGAAGATTGTTACCTACATGCGCGACCGCATCAACGACTTCTCCGAACGCTATCAGCACAACTTCAGCGTTCTGGCCACGCCGGCAGAGGGACTGGCGGGACGCTTCACGAAAATCGACCGTAAGCAGTTCGGCAGCATTCCAGGCGTCACCGATCGCGAATACTACACCAATTCGAACCACGTTCCGGTATATTACAAATGCAACGCCAAGCACAAGGCAGAGATAGAGGCTCCCTACCACAACCTCACCCGAGGCGGACACATCTTCTATGTCGAGATAGACGGTGATGCAACACACAACCCAAAGGTCATCATGAACGTCGTAGACATGATGGACAAGTACGACATGGGCTACGGCAGCGTCAACCACAACCGTAACCGCTGTATGGACTGCGGCTACGAGAACGCCGACCCGCAGCTTGCCGTCTGTCCGCGGTGCGGAAGCAAGCATATCGACCGCCTGCAACGTATCACAGGCTACCTCGTAGGAACGACCGACCGATGGAACCACGGCAAGCTCTGCGAGCTCAACGACCGCGTAACCCACGTCGACGGAGGCAACCAGCTCTCGCTCTTCGACCGTCTGTAAAGCCAACGGCAGATACCTTATTATATATCATGATCTCCATACTCGACATCATCAAGGACACAATGGTTGACGGGCCGGGATTTCGGACCGCCATCTATTGTGCCGGTTGCGACAATGCCTGTCCAGGCTGCCACAACCCACAGTCGTGGGACATCCGTCATGGCCACTGGATGACCACCGACGAACTGCTCCAAGAGGTCATGGACGATGAGTTCGCCGATGTCACCTTCACAGGAGGCGACCCCATGATGCAGGCAAAGGGTTTTACGGAACTTGCCGCCGCCATCCGTCACAACTGCTTCAAAACCATCTGGTGCTACACCGGATACAGGTTCGAATGGCTTCTGCAGCAGCCAGACCAAAGGGAACTGATGCGACATATCGACGTCCTTGTTGATGGTCCGTTCGTCTTAAAGCTGCGCAATCCCGACCTACTCTATCGAGGCAGCAGCAACCAGCGCATCATTGATGTTCAACCGTCGTTACGCTTGGGAAGACCCGTTGTCATGAACGACGAACAGGCAATGCAAATGGGCAGTTCATGAGAAAAAGCGCTTGAAAAGAAGCTCGAAAACCGAAGAAAAATGCGAGAAACTACAGAAAAACAAACTTTTTTTGAAAATAATACCGAAAAAGTTTGGTGGTTTCGCAGAAAGTCCGTACCTTTGCACCCGCAATTCAGAAATACTCTGATACGCGCTCTTTAAAATGTTGCACCCGTAGCTCAGTTGGTAGAGCACCTGACTCTTAATCAGGGTGTCCAGGGTT
>JAGBLC010000015.1 GCA_017635615.1 Prevotella sp. | reverse complement strand
GGATCGGAGTCATAGGTGAAGTCGATGACGTTGCCCTGGCCGGGGAACGGCACGAAGGCAGAGGAGATGCCCTTGCTGGGAACAGCCGTCATGAGCTCGTAGTACATGTGCTTGGGATTGCAGTTCACGGTGTTGTTGTTCCAGACGGTGTTGCTGGTGGAGTCTACGCGCCACACGAGCAGGCCATGACCAGGCAGATAGAGGTCCCAGCCCTGCTTCTGGCGGTTTTCAAGGTAGAATTTCTCGCCCTTGGTGTCGGTAGTGAGCAGGTAGAACTCGTTCTCAGTGTTGAAAGGCTTCAGCGTGTAGGTGCCCTCCACGTCGAGCGGTTGGGCGTCGGCAAAACCCAGCGAATAGCGCTCGTAGGCATTGTAGCCCACTGGGCGGAAACCATTTTCGAAGTCGGCACCGCCAGCCATGATGTCCCAGTCGCCGGGATGCTCTGATTCACCGCCACTCTTTGCATAATCGGTGTCGTAGTGGTCGGCGAGTCCGAGCACGTGGCTGAACTCGTGGCACATCGTGCCGATGCCGTCGAGATACTGGTGTACGTTGGCCGACTGCTCCAGGTCGCGGAACTCCACGCTGCAGGCATAGCGACTGAAGCGCATGCCGTCGAACTTCAGGCCGTTGGCACGCGAGGCCCACGACAGGTCGGAAGCATGGGGCCAGACGTAGTCGCTGTTGTTGCCCTGCATGTAGCTGCCGTAGCCGGCAAAGATGAAGTAGACCATGTCGACGGCACCGTCGCCATCGAGGTCGTAGTCCTTGTAGTCCACCTGGTCGTTGGCGGCACGCAGTGCGGCCACGATGAGGCTGTAAATATTGTTGTTGCCCTTGGCATCTGTGGCATTATAATCTATCTTGAGGGGGCCTACGACGTCGAAGGTGGGATCGAAGATTCCGAGTGAGTTGTCGCGGAAATAGTCGCGCACGGAACCGAAGCACTCGGTATAGTTCTCGCCCTTATTATCGTAGAAGCCCTTGAGGTCTTTCTTGCTGGTGAGGTCGCAGTAGAAGGCATTGGCGTCATCGCGCAGGAACTGGCGGTCATTGAACTCAACGAGCAGCACCAGGCCCTTGAACTTGCTGTAGTCGAAGCGTTTGCCGAAGAGCTTGCGGGGACCCTGGCTGCTGCCCGTGGTGAGGGGCTGGGTGTAGAGCGTGGCGGCATGCTCGCGCAGCTGTTGCTGGGCGGGTGTCATGTCGGGGCACAGCATCTTCTGCTGAGCGGAGAGGAACGAGCGCTCGGCAGCGGTTCGTGCCTCGGGGTTGTTGGCTACAAAATCAGTGGCATGCAGCTGGCCGTCCATGCGCTGGGCATAGCGGTAGTAGCCGTCGGTGCCACGCACCACGGTGTAGCCATCGGTGGTGGTCATGAAATGGAGAAACTCGTCGCCATGCATGAGCAGGGTGACGGTGGTTCCGTCGGGCTGAATCACGTCGACGGGCTTCTGCCAACCTGGGCGTGCCCACGTCTGGAGGGTCGTCAGGGTCAGCATGAAAAGAATCAGCATATAGCTGTAAGAACGGTAATTCTTAGGCATGTCGGTTATCATAGGTTTTGCCTCCTACATGGCGAGGCATTGGTGATGGGAAGATAAAAGGTCCTGAGATGTACCAGCACAGAAGGCCAGAGCACCCCAAGACCTTTAAGTTGTTATGATTTTATGATGGTGGATTGTCTCCACTGTGAAGCCATTTTACTTGGCAATGTACTTCTTGCCGCCGCGGATGAGCACACCCTTGGCAGACTTACGGTCAACCTGCTGACCCATGAGGTTGTAGGTCTTCGTGTTCTTGATGTTGTCGATGCGCATCTGAGGATTGTCCTGAATGCCGGTGGGAACGGCCTTCGGCATGATGAACTCGAGGTCGAAGAAGAAACTGCCAATCCAGTAATAATTGCCTTTCTCATCTTCATTCGTGAAGCCACCAAAGTACTGGCGGTTGGTGACCTTGCCCTCGCTATCTACACCAAAGAAGCGGATGTAGTAGTCGCACTCGGTGCCATCGCTGAGGGTGACATCCTTATAGACTTCGCCTTCCAGGTAAGAGTTGGGATCGTAGCTGACTTTCAGATAACCGTCCTCATCGGGAGGAGCGGTCCAGAGGCACATGTAGCCATAGGCAAAATCTTTAGTGTCATAGTTGTGGGCCAACAGCTGCTGACCAGCGGCCATGGTGCAGGTCTCGCCGTCCTCGTTGAGGTCGAGCGATACGCAGTAACCCTTAGCGAAGCCATTGATGTTGAGCGATGTCTCCCAGTCCTCATAGTTGATGTCGCAAGAACCTGGAGCCCAACCAGAAGCCTCGGGATCGTCCTTGAAGCTGGCACCTGAGGCGTAGTAGCTCATCTTGGCGTTGACGGGAGCGATCGAGCAGTTGAAGCCAGTAGCCCAAGTAGAACCTTCCTCACCATTGTCAGGATCGATGTATTCGGGCAGATAGCAGAAATAGCCCATGAAGTCGGAAGAAATCACGAAGCCCTCTTCGCTCTCCTCGAACACCAGCGGATTCTCGCTGACATTTCCCTCTGCATCGACAGCGTACAGTTCAACGGGACCATACTCCTTGGAGGCACCAAGATCTGTAGTGTTTTCAGCAATCACCTGCGGGGGGAACGTCATCGTGCCAGCCTCGGGATCATAGACACCGAGAGCAGTGGTGCCCTCTGCGGTGAGGCCGTTCATCTGGACATTGTAGACAACGCCGTCCTGCTCCACATTCACTTCCTCGAAAGTGAGGTAGTTGGCATCGTAGCAAGTTTCATTGTAGTCGCTCTGAATGAGCACCTTCTTCGTGTAGAGCTGTTCAGCCTCCATTTTCTTGGGCTTGGCAGCCTTGGCCACAACGGTAGTACTCTGCATAGGAGACACCTTCTTAGCCACGAGTTCCTGAACGTTCGTGGGACGAAGCGACTTCTGTGCAGGATTGAAAACCTGTGCGCTTGCACTGGCAGCAATCATGATAGCTGCCGACAAAAGTAAACTTTTCTTCATAATTAAACGCGTTTTATTGTTAATAAAAAAAATAATCAAAACTCCGCTGGCCGGGGTTCCGTGGCAGGAGCCCCGAACCAGTGGAAAGTCTTATGTTTAGTTGTCTTGATAATACGACATGTCGTCCATGAAGTAGTAAGAACCTGCCCAGACGGTGATAACGTTCGTCGGATCGTTGACGTCGGTCATGGTGATGTAGGACGGGCGGCGCGGGTAGTCGCAAGTGAGCTTGAAGGTATGGCCGTACATGCAGTCGAGGCATGCCTGCCATGCGTACTTCTTGTAGTAGTCCTCACCGGCACGGTTGTGACCGTTCTTACCCGTGTTCTTCACCAGGGTGATGCGGTCGCCCGAAGCACTGATGTCTTTCGTTGTGAAGCACCAGTAGGGAGCATCCGTAGACGTCGACAGGTGGCAGCCAAGCTTCTCCTGAGCCACACCCAGGTAAGCATAGTAGATCTTAATCTCGGTCTTGTTCTTGCCGGCAGTCTTCAGCTTCTCCAACATGGCATCCCACTTCGGAGTAGCATAGTCGCCGAGCGAGCTGTAGCGAATCGTCCACAGTCCTGTCGTAAGGTGTTCGGCTAGCGTAGGCATGTAGCTGTCGAGCTGCAGGTTTTTGTTGTTGCGGAACACAAAGTAGTCGTCGGTGGTACCCTTCAGGAGTCCGTCGAGTTCCATACCGTCTACCTCCACGGGCTCGTAGAACTTGTAGCCGTCGCTCTGCACGATATAAGGAGCGGTGATGGTCTGCTTTTGGTCAGCCGAGTCAGTGTACTGGAAATAGAGGCAACGATACTGGCTCTGCACCTTGATCTCGATGGTATCCTTGTAGTCGGCACCCGTCAGGGTGTAGGAGCTTGACGACATGTAGGTCTCCGTCTCAGCAGCCTCGCGGATGATGCTTGCCCACGTCTTGTCAGCCGGTATCGGTGTCATGATGATGCGGTTGTTGTGCTTCTTGCCACGCAGGATGATAGAGTCCTGCGAAACCTTCATCACGCGGAATTCGAAGTCGCCTAAGAGTCCTTCGTCGGTGCTGCCCAGTCCGTCGGGATTGTTGGGCATAGAGTAGTAGTGGAAAGTATCGTTCCACTCGTCGAACGAAAGGATGGTACCCATCGACTGCTCCAACTTGAAGTGGCTGGTCGTAGTGATGGCATTGCCTTCAGTATCAATGCCTGCCACATGGTTGGAACGGATTTTCTCGCTGCCGATGGTAACTTGGTCGCCATCAAACTTCATCATGACGTTGTAGCCGCCGAAAGAGCGGTTGCCATAGTACTCCATGAGCCATCCGTTAGGAGCCGTGTAGAGGATTTTCCGTACAGCTTCAATGTTCTCCTCGGAACGCTGCGAAGCAGTCTCATCGAAGTTGGCGTCCTCTTTGAGCGAGCAGGCATTCAGGGCCATCAGCGCGCAGCAAACTGCAAACAAATAATATATCTTCTTCATTGTTTCCTAATTGTTTATTTGAGTGTACGTAAATCGAGTTGAACAGACTCGGCAGAGCGGCGCAGCACGATGTCGCGGAGCTCGTCCATGTCGAGGTTCCAAGAATTCTTGAAGTAATCCTTCATCAGGTCGAGCTTCTGGTTGATGATAGCCGTACCTTCCTCGCCGGCCTCGTCGAGAATGAGCTGCCAGCCTTCGGGAGTATTCGTCACGTAGGTAGAGTAGATTTCAGCGAAGTCTTCATTGTACTCGCTACTGGCGTAAGCCGTCACGAAACCTTCCTTAGCCACTTTCTTGTCGTCCTGGTTGATCCAGTCGGTGGAGTGGAACTTATCGGCGCTGATTGTGCGGAACGATGTGTCGTACTCCTTCTTCTGGGTAAGGATGTGGCAGAACTCGTGGTGCATCGTGTGGAAGAACCAGTAGTTCATGTCGATAGGCTTCACCTGATGGCTCTCGTAGGGGTTCGTGGTGTTGATACGCGGGTTGTCGATGTCAAGCTCGTTCACACCGTAGAACATAATCTTCAAACCTCCCTCTGCCGTACCGAGCACCTGCGATCCGTTCACATTCCACTTGTAGGAACCTGTCAGGTTGATGATGCGGGGCACGTAAGTCTTCATGAAGTCCGGGCTGACAGCCTCAGAATAGGCATCCAGCCAAACATGCTTGACGAGGATTGCCAGCGCTTTTGCTTTGTCGAACTCTGCAGGAATAACGTTGTAAGCCAAGTCAGACTCCTTATCTATGAAGCGATATTGGAATTCGATGTTATAAGGCGCACGGTAGTTATTTTCCAGCCAGATGTCGAATTCGTTCTTTGCCTCTTGCGAAACATCCTCGAACACGCTTTCCGACTTCAGATCATCACTATCGCAACCGCTGAAGCCAATCATGCCGGCCAGCAGTAGCATCATACTTATATTTCTGAATTTCATAGAGATACGTCGTTATTATTGTTGTTTACAAACTTTCATTCAGACTCTTATTCTTCCTCTTCTTCTTCAGGTTCCTCGCCATATTCTTTCAGCGTAGAATTCACGAGGGCCTTGATTTCATCAGCGGTCTGTCGGGGGTTGCCAGGCAGTCCGGCTGCGATGACGGTGTTAGGAATCTGCACAGCTCCGCGGAGGTCGCCGCGAATAAAGTAGAGAGGACTTTCGCCGGAGATGGGATGGATGTACTCAATGCCGTAGCGCTTGATGTCGTCGAAGCGGATTCCGTGGAACACGGTCTCCAGGCGCTTCATGTGAAGGATGAGCTGCAGGATGGACTCCTGGCTGCTGCCTTCAGCAGCGATGGAGAATCCCTGAGGATGGAGGTGCTTGCGCATTGAGCGGTCGCGCCATCCGTCGGGTTTACGCTTGGCATAGTCCATACGGCCGACGAAGCGTGTGATGCTGTCGACGTCGAATACGGGACGGATGGTTGAACCTTCCTTCTCTTTGCAGTGGGTTTTCACCCAAGTGTTGATGTCGCGCACCGACTCGTCGAGGCGTCCCAGCAGGGCCAGTGCCTCAGCACGCTCCAGCAGTGTGAGGTCGCCCGTGAAGACGGGATCCACGGCATGGGGATAACCGATGCCGGCCACCTTGTCGGTGTACTCGAATTGCTCCATGAGTGTCGGGAAGCGCACGCACTGGTTGCTGCCGTAAAGCTTGTTGGCATAGATGATGGTATTACCATCCGAGCCACCGCCCCACGGCATATCTACCCAGAAGGTCTCGTAAGCCGTGATGGTGTAGTTGTGGGCATAGCGATACGAACTGTTCAGATAGCGCGGACCGATAGAATAGGTGGCCAGCAGCATCAGGTTGGCATCTTCCTCAGAGCGGATCCAGCGGTTGGCGAAGTCGACGAGGCCGAGGTCGCGATAAGGCTCGTAGTCGCGCATGACGGTGGTGGGATCAGCACCCAGCACCTGGTTGGCATACTGTACAGCCTTCTCCCAATTCTGGTAGTAGAGGTTGAATCGGCATGCAAAGGCATAGGCGGCCTTCACGTTGAAATGGTATTTGGGCACGGCGTAATTGGCTGCTGCCTCAGCGATGTAGGGCAGAGCCTCCTCGATGTCCTTGTCGATGGCGGCATAGAGTTCGCGCAGGGTACCACGCTCGTAGGTGGAATTGATGTCCTGCTCGGGCACCAGCGGATAAGGCAGTCCCAGATACTCGTCGGCCTTCTCGGGATTCCATGCCATGCAGAACGTCGTGGCCATCATGAACATGCTGTAGGCACGGATGAGCTTGGCCTCGGCCAAATCGCCGCGCAGCGACTCAGGAGACCCCATGGCCTCGATGGCTTCGATGGCCTGGTTGCAGGTTGCCACTGATCCGTAGTAGCCGTTCCAGATGTAATACGGCGTGTCGTTGCCTTCTTCCGAAGTATCTTCGAACTTATACAGGTCTTCGCAGATGACGGGCGAGCTATAGCCACGGCCGTTGTCGTCCATGTTGTCCGTAATCATCTCTGCAATGAGCAGGTTGTTGCACGACGGATAGGCCGACACCAGCAACTGCGTAATCTTCTCGTTGGTATTCAGCTCGGCGCGATCATCGGGCAGCTTGTCCAGGAAGTCATCGCAAGAAGTCATACCGACCACTGCCAGTACGGCAAATGCGACTGATTTGATATACTTGAATGTTTTCATTTTTCTACCTTTTATATTATTTAGAGAAATTACTTCATAGACTTCATTAGATACCCACGCGGAGTGTGAACGTGAACTGGCGAGCCATAGGCACTGCCACACCACCAGAGTTGAAGAACTCAGGATCCTGACCGTTCAGCTTCTTGTCGGCATAGATCAGGAACGGGTTGGTGGCCTGGAGCTTCATGCTGAGGTTGCCGATACCGATGTGGGAAATCCATGATTTCGGGAAGTCGTAGGCCAGCGAGATTTCCTTCATGCGGATGAAGTCACCCTTGGCGATACGCGCGGTAGAGTAGTTGTAGGCGTTGTAGGCATAGCCCAGACGCGAGTCGTTCTGAATGGCACGCAGGTCGGCCATACCGGGAATGTCGGTGTTGTTCTCGTCACCAGGCACCACCCAGCGGTTGGCAAACTCACGCGGCATGGCGGTGAGGTCGCTGTAGCTCACGGCGAAGGTCGGGTCGAGGCGCACCACGTTTCCGTAGGAGTAGGTGATGAACACGTTCAGGTGCCAGTTCTTGTAAGAGAAGGTGTTGCCGAACGAACCGGTGATGGTGGGATCGGTAGGACCTTCGTAAATCAGGTGGCTGGTGTCATACGACTGGAAGTCGATGTCGCTCGTCACGAGGTTTCCTTCCTCGTTGATGAAGGTGGGCAGACCATACTCGTTCAGACCCTTGAAGTCCATGGAGAACAGTGAGCGGTAGGGGTAGCCTTTCTCGGTGAAGCCGGAACCCGTGATGAGGTCGATGACACGGTTGCGCGACTCGAAGTCAGTCACCTCACAATGCGTGTGCGAGAAAATCAGGTCGGTGCTCCACTGGAAGTCCTTTGTGACGATGTTGCGTGTCGACAGGGTGAACTCCTCACCATGCGACTTCATGCTTGCCACGTTGGCATATTTCACGATGGAACCGCCGACACCCGTCGTACGCTTCGGACCAATCAGGTCGTAGTTGTTACGTGTGTACCAGTCGAACTGGAAGTTGATGCGGTTGTTCAGGAAGCCGAGGTCTACACCAATGTTCAGCTCGTGCTTCTTCTCGTAGGTCAGGGCAGGGTTGGCGAAGCTCGAAATATCGAGTCCCGACTCCTTGTCGCTGGCATACGGTCTCCAGGGGTTGAAGGCATTGATGATCACCATCGAGTTGGTCACGGCGGGCTTGTCGCCGGTCAGCGAGTAGCTGGCCTTCAGGGTGCCGTGGGTAAGTGCGTTCTTGAACACCTTGTTGAACCAAGGCTCCTCATGAGCGTTCCATGCAGCCGAAACGTTCCATGTGGGCAGCCAGCGGGCGCTGCGGGCGCGGCCCAGACGGTTCGAACCCTCATAGCGCACGGTGCCGTTGATGGTGTAGCGACCATTGTAGGAATAGGTGGCTGTTCCGAAGAACGATGCCTCACGGCCGTAGCCGTTGCCCAGTGCATAGTAGATGTTGTTCTCCTCGGCAGCCTGCTTGAAGTAGCGATAGTCGAAATTGCCGAGCAGACCCATGTCGTAGAGCACGCCCACCTTGGTGTTGGACGAGCTGGAACGGTCGATGCTGTTGATTTCCATACCGCCATAGGCATTCACGATGTGCTTGTCGGCATAGACGTCGTTGTAGCTGAACGTGGCACGGAAGTCCCAGGAGTTCATCTTATAGAGCGTCTCACGGTTGAAACCACCCTGCGGGAGCACGGTGATGGGGAGTGAGTTGAGCACGTCAGGATCGGTGTAGAGCCAGGGGTTGGAGTCGCGCATCGTGGCATCGTCCATCATGCGGAAGGCCATAGCCTGGTTGCTGGTGTCCTTGATATAGTGCTCCTGTGTTGTGGTGGAGTATTTGTAAGCACCGATGGCGCTCAGTTCGAGCGTGCGGATGGGCTTGTACTTCACCTCTGCCTGGAACTTCATGTCGGTCACGTCGAGTTCCATGTAGTTGTTGGCCAGTTCGTGGTGGATGTTGAACGGGGCGTAGTTCTTGATGTAGAACTCGTCGGGGTCCAGCGTACGCGAACTGTTGATGGCATACGAATAGGGGTTGATGTCGAAGTCGCGGCTCACGGCACCACTCACAACGTCTACACTCTGGTTCGATGTACCCGGTGCCTGCTGCTTACGATAGCTGGTGTTACCGATGAGGTTCACCGACACGCGCTTGTTCAGATTGTAGTTGGCGTTGATGTTGGCCGTGTAGCGCTGCACCTTGCTTCGCTCAGTCCAACCCGGGTCGTCCATCACTGAGAACGATGCGTAGTACTGAGCTTTCTCCGTACCCGAGCTGAGCGAGACGGAGTGGTTCATGGACACGGCGTTCGAGAACAGCTCGTCAAACCAGTTGGTGTTGCGGAACTCAGCCTGGCGCAGGTAGTCGTACATGGCTTCCTTGGTGTTGGGCAGTCCGTAGGTGCCAGTGTTGGGATCATACTCGTTCATGAGGTGATACATCTTACCGAACACACCGCTGTTGGAGGCGCGATAGGAACTCATGAACGACAGGAAACCGTTGTTCTGCATCTCACGGTATACCGACATCTGCTCCTGCGAGTTCATGATGTTGAACTGCGAGTAGCTGGGGCGCAGGCGCATGGTGTACTCACCCGTGTAGCTGATTTTCGACGTACCCACCTTACCGCGCTTGGTGGTGACAACAATCACACCTGCCATAGCGCGTGCACCGTAGATAGACGTAGCCGAACCGTCCTTCAGAATCTGGAACGACTCGATATCGTCGGCGTTCAGTCCGGCAATGGCCGAAGAAATCAGCGTGGCGGCATCACCCGACGACAGAGCGTCGGCATCCACCTCGGTGACATCCTCCATGATCACACCGTCTACCACCCACAGGGGCTTCGACGAACCATAGATTGACGTAGCACCACGCACGCGAATCTTCGGAGCTGTACCGAAGGTACCCGACACGTTCTGCACCGACACACCTGCTGCGCGGCCTTCCAGCGAGCGCGAGATGTCGGCCACACCGTCAAGTTTGGCTTTTTCTGCATCCACTTTGGTGGCAGCACCTGTAAACAGACGCTTATCCATTTTCTGCATACCCGTCACGACGACTTCGTCGATAGAACGAGAGTCTGGCGTCATGCGGATGGTCAGGTTCTGACCTGCTTTCACGCTCACGGTCACGTAGCCTACCGAGCTCACCTCAATCTGCGAGACTTTCTGGCTGGTGGTAAACGAGAAACTTCCTTCGACGTCAGTCACGGCAAGAGCCGATTTCTGCCCCTTCAGTTTAATCACAGCACCAATAATGGGCTCGCCGTCTTCTTCTGAAACAACGGTTCCCGAGACCTTTGTCTGAGCCATGACCGCCCCTATCGAGAGGAGCATGAGGGTCAAAATCATCGTTAGTCTTCTTTTCATAAAAATTGTTCTAAGGTTTATACTGTTATTTAATTTATTTACAAGTTTACCCCTCAAACAGGCACCATGATGGCGCCAATACCCTGCAAAGTTAATTGTTTTTTATCAAATTCACCACTTTTTTACTTGAATAACCCGTTTTCTAAACAAATTTTAACTAAACATCGTGTTTTTCACCTCATTTATAAGGATAAGCCCCTCGTTGCTTAGAATTCCATGTGCTCCACTTTCTCTCGCAGATAGTGGCGCAGACCTTCGTCTTCCAGCACCTCAATATCCTCGGCCAGACCCAACACAAAACGTCCTATGCCGACATAGCTGACCACGTCGGTCTCCAGCAGCCAGTGGCGCTCGTCGTCCTGCCTCACCATGCGCGTTGCCCTGGGGTATTCTTCCAGCAGCAGGTTGCGGGCCAGCTGCCCCAGGCGCAGCTTCACGTGGTGGTAGTTCTCGCCGCTGAACATGAAAAGGTCGGTGTAGACGTTTTTGTGCATGTATTCATGGCTCCACATCAATTCCTCGACGATGCGCACTTCGCCGATGCGCGACAGCTTGAAGGTCTTGTTGGTATGCGACGCCAACTCGTAGCAGCGAATGTCGTTTTGCTCGTTCAGGAACAGGAACGGCTCTACAAAGCGGTTGCTGACCGTACGGCTGTGAGACGACGAGTAGTCGCACAGGATGACCACCCGCTTGCGATTCATGGCGTCATACAGCCGGCTGACGTTCTCCACGGTCTTGCTCTGCAGCTTCTTGTCGGTGACGAAGTCGATGTCGTAGAAACGGCACAGCTTGTTGATGACGGCCTCCGCATAATTAGTCTTCGGCTTCACGGCATCAACCAGCTTATAGAGGTAGGCGGCCTCGTCGTCAGAGAAGTTCACGCTCGCTGCTATCTGTTGGAAGAAGGGCGAGCGCGTGTCCAGGAAGTAGCAGCCGTTCTTGCGCTTCAGCAGGAAGCCGTCCTCGCGCAACTGGTCGAAGAAGTAGTACAGGTTGCGCGCCGATGTGCCCAGCACGTCGCATAGCTCCGTCACCGTGTGCTGTCGGCCGTCAATCATCAGGAGCAGCAGTTGCAGCTGCCGGCCAAGCCTGTTGTTGCCTAATTCTTCCATATTCGTCGTCTGTAGATGATTCTTTTTGTTTGCTGATGATGGCCACGAGCGGCCCACATTATTATTTTTACATACACACGCAGGCGTGCGCGCTCAGGGCGCGAAGTCGAGCGACAACTCACCTGTGCCCAGCAGGTTGTACGACTTGCGATGATAGGGCGAGATGCCGTATTGCCTGATGGCCTCGCGGTGCTTCTTCGTGGGATAGCCTTTGTTTTTCAGCCAGTCGTACATGGGGTATTCCTCGGCCAGCCGGTTCATGTAGTCGTCGCGATAGGTCTTGGCCAGTATCGAGGCGGCTGCGATGGAGAGGAACTTGCCGTCGCCCTTCACGATGGTGGTGTAGGGAAGTGGGTCCTGCCCCTGTGGGGCATAGGGCTTGAAGCGGTTGCCATCCACGATGACGGCCTCGGGTCTCACCTGCAGCTGGTCCAGCGCGCGGTGCATGGCCAGTATCGAGGCGTTCAGGATGTTGATCTTGTCAATCTCCTCAGCCGTTACGATGCCCACGGCCCAGGCCACGGCATCGCGCTCTATCTGCTCACGCAGCAGGTAGCGCCGCCGCTCGGTGAGCTGCTTCGAGTCGTTCAGCAACTCGTTCTCGTAGTCGGGTGGCAGAATCACCGCCGCTGCATACACGCTGCCCGCCAGGCATCCGCGCCCGGCCTCGTCGCAGCCTGCCTCCACCAATCCGTCGTAATAATGGTTGCTCAGCATTCTTCCTATCTCTTTTATTCGCTATTTTGAATGCAAAAATAATCATTTTTTCTCAAAAACAATCACGCAGCCCCGTTTTTTCTGTTCGCATCGTCTGAAAGCATTCTTTTCGCTGTAAACTTTTTTGGTCAAAAGTACCCAGTTAATTTTTAAAAATTCCCGACCAAGAAATATTTTTCCGCAAATACGCCCGTATTTTGGCAAAGTCTCTAACAGCCTATCAATCAACAACTTAGCTTCTTGAGACCCCCAACCCCCTATGTTAGGGGGCTATAAACCATAGGTTTTGGTCGTACAAACCATAGGTTTAGTCGCTCTATCTCTATGCTTTAGACCATCTATCTCAATGAGTTGTATCGCCGAAACCATAGGTTTGTAGCCCCCTAACATAGGGGGTTGGGGGT
>JAGBLC010000185.1 GCA_017635615.1 Prevotella sp. | reverse complement strand
TTCTCCACGTCTGTTGCCTGCAGCACATTCTGGCCTTCGCCCCATGCGTTGAACTCACCGCGGAGTTCCACGCTGGCGATGACGGCATTCTCGGGCTCCACCTCAATGGGCTCGTTGGCATACTCACCCTTGTCCTCGAACGCAAGGTCGGCGGTCTGCTCTCCGGCATTGTTGCTGAAGATGATAAAGGCAGGAGCCTCCGTGGCCTCGATGCTCACAGCGTACTTGCCCTCATCGTTCTTCTCCAGCTTCGTGCCGGGCCATGCGCCGAGATATTCCTTCGTCGCAGTCTCTTCGCCCTCACCTGTTGAGGTGAATGCGTAGGCATAGACCTCTTCCCAGTTGCGGTTGTCGGTGAACGTGGCAGTGTAGGTATTCTTCTGCTCTATGACCTCGCGTTCGTCTTTGCCTTCTATCTTCAGCGTCCATCCGGCTGCTGCGTCGGGGCTGGCAGTCCACGTGGCGGTGAAGGTGTAGGTCTGGTAGCCGGTCGTCGAGTTCTTCAGCGTGAAGTTGTTGTTCTCGCCATCAGCTGCTACCCAGCCTTCAGGTGCATCCAGCGTCAACTGGTTCGTACCTATCCAGTTCAGGTCGTCCTTACCCCCGGCCTTTACCACGAGCTTGAACTCCTGGTCGGCGGTGATGTCGGTCAGGTCGAGCACGCCTGTGTAGGTATTCTCCACGTCTGTTGCCTGCAGCACGTTCTGGCCTTCGCCCCATGCGTTGAACTCACCGCGGAGTTCCACGCTGGCGATGACGGCATTCTCGGGCTCCACCTCAATGGGCTCGTTGGCATACTCGCTCTTGTCCTCAAACGTAAGGTCAGCGGTCTGCTCTCCGGCATTGTTGCTGAAGATGATAAAGGCAGGAGCCTCCGTGGCCTCGATGCTCACGGTGTACTTGCCCTCGTCGTTCTTCTCCAGCTTCGTGCCGGGCCATGCGCCGAGATATTCCTTCGTCGTGGACTCCTCGCCCTCACCCGTCGTGGTGAAGGCATAGGCATATACCTCTTCCCAGTTGCGGTTGTCGGTGAACGTGGCGGTATAGGTATTCTGTACCTTCGATGCAGAAGCATTGACCTCCTTTGTCGTGGCATCGAAAGAGATGACAACATTGTATTCGCCATCGGCCTCGACATTGAATGAAGCATTTTCAGCTGGATACGAAACGCCCCAAGCATGGTCGACGGCTACCTTATATTGATAGGTTCCTGCATAAAGTGAAATGCCATCTTTCGTCAGTGTGTAAACGATGCCATCTTCAGAAACCATGTCGTTGTTTGTGTCCTCGACAGACCATTCGCTGCCAAAGAAGGGCACTCCCTCATATTCCAGCGTTTCATCATCGGGTGTGAATCCACCAGCAACGGTATAGGAGTGCGTGATGATGCCAGCCTCGCCTGTCTTTGTTGTGGTCACCCCAATCTCATGCGTAGTTGTATTGAAAGTATATTCAACGGTGTAGACCGCCGTTTCATCAACAGTAAAAGTCTTATTGGAAGAAGGATAATTTTCATCCCAAGCGTGATTCTTCACCACCTTGAACTCGTAGGTTACGCCTACTTCCAATGTACAGTCAGCGACGGTGAGCGTATAGTTCACACCATCGGTGGAAACCATATCGTTCTCAGTATTCGTGGTAGACCAAGACTCGTCGCCATTCAGAGCAGCAGCAGTGCCTGCCACGGTCCACGTATCCTGTGCCATTGCCCCTGTGAAGGAGAGCAATGCCAAGAGTACGGCATAAAACAATCTTTTCATATCTGTGGATATTATATATTAAATAGGTATAAAGATAACAATAAAATCCAGAGATAAGGTGAGGCGACACCCCGTCGCCCCACCTTGAGAATATTCAATCAGTTGTTTACTTTACAATCATCACCTTGCCGTTCTTGCTTTGCAAGCGTCCTTCGGCCGAGCGAGCGATATAGATGCCACGCTGCAAGTTGTTGGTGCGGATGCCCTGCAGGTTGTAGTAAACCGTTGCGGGCTTCTCGTTGTTCAGTTCGTCGATGCCAGTAGAGTCGCCTCCGAGGTTCTGAGCCACAGCCGAAACCTTCTCAGCACCCTCGGTGAGGTCGAGCGTGAAGGTGACATTGTAAGCACCAGCCTTCTCGATGACGAGCTGGGCATTGCCATCGGTTGTCTCGGGGTCGCCATAGCTCACTTCCCAAGCGTGGTCGTAGGCAGCCTTGAAAGCGTAGGTTACGGCATCGAGATTGACATTCTCCTTGACGAGCGTCCATGTACCGTCAGCCTGCTCGGTCATGTCGTTGTCAGCACAGGTAGCATCCCAGAACGGACCGAAGAGCGTTGTCTCGCCAGACTCTGTCTCGGCTACACCACCAGCGACTGTCCAGGTGTGCTCGATGACTGCCGAACCCGTCTTGACGATCTCCACAGAGGGAGCCTTCGTAGCATAGTTGAAGGTGAACGTCACGTCGAAGACACCATCCTCGGGCACAGCGAACGAAGCGTTGTTGCTGGGCCAAGCCGATCCCCAAGAGTGATCCTTGGCGACCTTATACTGGATAGTACCCTTACCGAGTTCGACACCGAGCTTCTTCAGTTCGTAGATGTCATCACCGACGAGCGTCATGTCGTTGTTGGTGTCGGCAGGATCCCACTCAGAACCGAGCAGTGCCTTCGAGCTACCAGCCACGGTGAGCGTCACGGCACCAGAAGGAGTCCAGTCGCCCGTCTTGACAGCCTCAGCACTCACATCAATACCCAGACCGGTATCCTCGAGTGTGAAGGTGACGGTATAGAGCGCTGTCTCGGTGATAGTCAGCACAGCATTGTCAGCAGGATACGATACAGTCCACGCGTGGTCTTCAACAACCTTGTACTCATAGTTGTCGGCTTCCAACTGGCAGTTCTCTACTACCAGCTGCCAAACGCCATCTTCAACAGCGACCATGTCGTTCTCAGTGTTGGTCGGATCCCAGCTGGCCGTACCATTCAGGATAGCAGCGTTACCAGCCACAGTGTAGGTTTGTGCAGATGCCCCCACGACGGCGAGCATCATTGCGAGTAATGTAAAAATCTTTTTCATAAGCGTTATTGTTTTTAAGTTACTATATTAAAGATGAAAACCCCGAAGGGCGGAAGTGCTTAACGCACCACCGCCTTCCGGTTGTTGAAGATATAGATGCCCTTGGCGGGTGTGCCGCTGATGCGGCGACCCTGAAGGTCGTAAACTGCTGACGGGTCGTCAAGCTGACGAGTGGTCAAGCTGATGGCTGTGGGTACATCGGGAACAATGGCCTTCAGACCCTTCACCGTGTAGTAGCCGGCATTGACAAACTCGAAATCGGAAGTCTGCACGGTGGCAGCACCGTCGGCTACATTGGCGAAAAGCAGTCCTGTCGGCTCTGTCTCGAAGACGTAGGTGTAGACATCCTTGCCGTTGTTGTCGCCGACACGTGTCATTGCGAGACTGCCGGGCCATTCGGTCGTGCTGATGTTGCCATCCTCTCCCCATGCCCAGACGTACGGGTTGGTATAGTCGGCAGAAGCCTCGAAGTAGATGAAGAGCTTACCCTGCTGATAGCGGGCGCACGGAGGCAGGACGAACTCGGCGAAGTCGTCGGTGACATCGGTGTAGCCACCCTTGCCGTCGAACTCGAAGTAAGCATCCGATGTGATGTCCTCGATGTTGTCCGTCTGCGTCTCACCGACAACACCTTCCACGCTACCGTCGTTGATGATGAGGTTGAGGCTCTCAGCGGCAAACTTCTTGGTGTAGAACGTTGTTCCCGACACCTCCTCTGTCTCCGTCATCTGCAGTCCAGGCCACGATCCGTTGAGCGGTGTGCCGAACTCGTCCCATACATAGAGGTAGGGAGCCTCATCGGCCTTGACGTAGATATTGATGAACTTATCCTCGATGTCGCCCTTCACATAGGTGGCATCCACCTGCTCGGCACGGCTGCTGCCGTTATAAGCGAAGTAGACCTCACCCGTGAGGTTCTCGATATTGGGTGTCTGAGCCGTTCCGTTGTTGAAGATGATGTTGGCCATCGAGGTGTAGAACGTCTTGGTGTACCACTCTGTGCCGTTGGCCGTCATCGTCACCTCTGTCATCTTCGTTCCGGGCCATGTGCCGTTGAGCTCGCCGTCGGCATTCCAGGCGTAGAGGTTGGGAGCCTCGTCGGCACAAACATGCACCACCACCTTGTCGTTGACGCCGAAGCCCTCGTAGTCTTTCGTCACCTTCTCGTAGCCGTTCAGTCCGTTGTAGCTGAGGTAGATGTCGTTGGTGACATTCTCGATGTCGGCCGTCTTGTTGTTGTCGCCCTCCTTACCGTTGTTGAGAATCAGGTTGAAGGCATCCTCCTCGAAGGTGGCCTTGTACCATACGGTGCCGTTGTCGCTTGTCTCCGTTTCGGTCATGACATCGCCCGGCCATTCGCCGTTGAGGTTGCCCGTATCGTTCCAGGCATAGAGATGCGGAGCCGTGGGAGCCGTGACATAGACGTTGATGCCCACAGGCTTGACAGGCAGGAAGAAGTCCTTGTCGACAATTTCGTAGCCCGTCTTACCATTATAATATAAATAGGTCACCTCGTCGAGGTCCTCGATGTTGCTCGTCTGATGCTTGCCGTTGTTGAGGATGATGTTCAGACCAGTAGCATTGAAAGTCTTCACGTACCACTGCGTGCCGTTCGGCGTATTCTCCGTCTCGGTCATCGTCTCGCCGGGCCACTCGCCGTTGAGCAGGTTGCCGTAGTTGTCCCAGGCATAGAGGTTGGGAGCATCATAGGTAGTGACGTAGAGCTTATAGTCCTTCGGTTCGGGTTCGTCGGTATTGAGCCCCTCCACGTTGACATTGTTGCTCACGAAGTAGGCGAAGTTGTTGCCCGAGGCGATGAGCTTGAAGCCGTTCGACTCCTCTACGGCAGCCTCACCGACGGCCACCATCACCGTACCGACAGAGCCTTGCGTCTTGATGACATAACCGTTGCCTGACTGCCGCTGCTCGACAATCTGGCTCTGGTTGGTGATACCTGCAGCCTTGCGGGCCAGGATCATATTGCCAATCTCCTTGCTCCACTTCTTCCAGTGCTTCAGGAAGACACAAGGCGTACCGGGCATACCGAGGATGAACGCCGTAGCACCCAGCTGGTTCTGGACGCAGCGGTTGTAGTCCTCGCGGTCGGAATCGTGATTGTCCACAAAGGTCACGATATAGCGGTTGATGCTGGCATCGCCTGCCAGACCCTTGTCGCTCAGGGCGCTGTAGTCGCCCGATCCGAAAGCTTTGTTGAGCTGATACTTCAGTGGGAAGTCGAAGGCAGCCGATGTCTTTCCGGTTTCGTTGATCCACCACTTGATGGCATCCTTGCCGTCCCAGTATTCGCCCACGCTGAACTCCGGCTGGCTGTATTCGTTGTACATCTTGGTGTATTCGGGAGCATATCCCTTCACCATATCGAGGCGGAAGCCCACATAGCCGATCTTATCGATGAGGAACTTGCAGTAGGCCTTGCAGTTCTCCTGCACGTTGAGGCTCTTGTGGTCGAGGTCGCGAGCACCCGAGAAATCGTCGCCCGTGTCGTCGTTCGGTCCCACTTCGATACCCTTCGAAGCGGTGTAGCCGCCATCGTCGTTCTTGGTGATGTCCTGCGATGTCATCTGGTAGGTCTGTCCGTCGAGCGAGTTTTTCTCTGAGGGGAAGTCAGCCCAGTCGGACACACCGTTGCGGTGATTGATGACGACGTCCATGATGAATCCCGTACCCTTCTCCTTGAAGGTACTGATCATATTGAGCAGCTCCTTCGGTTTTCCGAACGAGCTATTGTGATTGTACCAATAGACTGGGTTGTACCCCATGCTCTGCGACTGCTTGCAGTAACCTGAATTAGGCACCCAGATAAGGTCGAAATACTTTGTGAGTTCGTCAGCCTGCTCGGTGAATTTGGTCCACTGCGTATCGTCGTACGAGTCCCAGTAGAATCCCTGGAGCATCACGCCGCCGTAGTTGGCTGGCCATCCCTGTGCCGACGCGCCTGTTGCCAGCATCAGGAAAGTTATAAAGGAAAGTAATTTCTTGATCATAAAGCAGATGTTATTTAATTTTCAATGCAAAAGTAAACATTTTTTCTAATACACCATCCCCTATAGGGTATTTGTTTTGCGCGATATTTCGATGCAAACGATTACACGATTACTTGATAACGAACTTCTTACCACCCGTTACATAGATACCACGTGGCAATTGGTCGATGTTCATCCGCCGGCCCTGCAGGTCGTAGACGGCACCGTCGGCCTTGCCGGCATAGTTCATGAAGATGTCGTTGATGCCGTTGTGGATGGGTGTCACATCGTTGACGAGATGTTTCTCGCCGTCTTTCTCTGTAGAGATTTCGAAGAACTTAGTCGACTTCACACCGTTGATGTCCACCGTCTGCGGAGAGCCGCTGCCGGTAGAGAAGACGAAGTTCACCAAGTCGTCGTCGCTGTTGATGGTATAGGTGCGGTAGAACCAGTTGATGCCGTCTATCTCCGTCCGTCCTTCAGCAGCATCGCCGGGCCATCCCTTCGAAGGCGAGTGAGAGTCGTCGCCTCCCCATGTCCAGAAGTTCACGCTGCTCCATCCTGCGGGTGTCGGGTCGACATACACCGTTATCTGCGTCTTGACGAGGTTGTTGAAGGTATAGTCGCGCGAGACGATACCCTTGACGACACCGTCGACGAGCAGTCCGACGGTGAGTGTGCAGTCGCTTTCGATGTTGACCGTAGCTCCGTTCTCTGCCTTGGCGCTGCTTGCCGTCGGTGTCGAGCCGTCGAGTGTATAGACGAGCTGTGCACCCTGACTGTTGGTCACGGCAGCCAGACGGACGCTGAACGGCTCGTCGTACATGCCGCTGGCCTTGTCGGCCCATGCCGTCTCCAGCGAGTTGGCCATATAGTAGCGGTAGTGGTAGCCTTCGAGCACCTGTGTGTACTGTGCTGCGCTGGGTATGAATCCCTCCACATCACCCACGATGACCATCATCCGGTTTTCGTTGTTGGTCTTGATGAGGTTGGCGTAATAGTCCTTGCTGCTGCGCATATTGGTGTACGAACTGGTGTTGACGACACCGGCTGCACGGCGCACATCCACCATCGAGGCTATCTCGTGCGGATAGGCCATCCAGTGCTTCATGAAGATGCAGGGCGTGCCGGGCATGGCCAGCAGGTAGGCATTGGCAGCCAGTGTGTCCTTCTCCAACGGACCGTTTGACGAACCGTCGGGGCGCACCTCGGTGTCGTGGTTCTCGACAAAGGTCACAGCATACTGGCGATAGGCACCGCTGCGGAAACTGGAGCTGTTGAGCGGCATGTCGCCCCACGGGTTCTTCAGTCCGAGGTTGGAATAGACGCCGTTGTTGAAAGCGTTGGCACAGACATACTTAAACTGGAAGTCGAAGGCAGCACTCTGCGGTACGTCACCCACCTTCGTGCCGTCAATCCAGTTGGCGATGGTGTTCGAACTGTCCCAGCACTCACCGACGGAGAACTGTGGCTTGGCTTCGCTGTTATACTGTGCCGTGAACGATGCTTTATAGCCTTTCACCATGTCGTAGCGGAATCCGGTGTAGCCCAAGTCGTTGAGCAGGAAGTCGAGATAGGCTTTGACACACTTTTGAACATTCTCGCTGTTATGGTCGAGATCGCGCATGCCGCCCCACCCTTCGCCGGAGTCTTTGTTGGAACTGAGGCTGTAGCCGTTCTTGTCGGCCCACTTCTTTGTTTCGCCGTCATCGTCGTCAGAGCAGATGTCGGTAGACACCATCTCGTAGGTCTCGCCTTTGTAGGTCTCGCGGGGGAAGTCAACCCAGTTGCTGACGTTCTTGCGGTGGTTGATGACGACATCGGCGATGGTGCCGATGCCTTTTTCCTTGAAGGTACTGATGAGCGTGCGCAGCTCCTGTTCGTTGCCGAACGAGGAGTTGTAGTTGTTGAACCAGTAGAGGTCGTCGTAGCCCATCGAGGTGCCGCCGCAGTAGCCGCTCTGGGGTATCCAAACGAGGTTGAAGGTTCGTGCCAGTGCATCCGATTGCGCTGTCAGCTTTGTCCAGGCCGACTGTGAATAGGAGTCCCAGTAGAAGGCTTGTAGCATCACGCCGGGATAGTCGGCTGGCCATCCTTGTGCATGAATGCTGCCGCTGCCCGCCATCATGAGCAGGCTGCAGGCAATGAGTCGTAATGATTTCTTCATATTTTGTATTTTAGGAGTTCAGGAGTTCAGGAGTTCAGGAGTTCAGACATTACTTTGGGAGTTCAGGAGTTCAGACATTACTTTGGGAATACAGGAGTTCAGGAGTACAGACATTTGTTGTTAGAATTCCAAGACGAGGGTCTGGCGCGGTGTGAGCATGATGTCTTGACTCAGGTCGACGGTCTCACAAGTAGGGATGTCGAAAGCCTTCTTGGTATCACCGATAATCTCAGCGTAGCGCTTCAACTCCATCTTGGCCGGATGGGTGGTGCCGTTGAGGATGGTCATCACCGTCTTGCCGTTCAGCCGACGTGCAATCACGTAAACCCCCTTGTAAGGGATGAACTGTGTCATGCGTCCTTTCGTTATCACATCGTTGCCCTGTCGCCAGTGGAGCAGGCGCGAGGTGAAGAGGAACATATCGTTCTCCGCCGGTGTGCGCCCCTCAGCAGTGAAGGCACTGCGTGTGTCACCGGGGAAACCACCGGGGAAGTCCTTACGCACATTGCCGTCGGTCTTGGCTTTCGTGCCGTTCATCATGATCTCCGTACCGTAGTAGAGCTGCGGTATGCGCGGAATGGTGAGCAGCAGTGCCAGACCTTGCTTCAGGGCGAGTGCATCCTGGCCGTCCTCGAGGAACCGGTTGGTGTCGTGGTTGTCGAGGAAAGCCATCACGTGCGTGGGATCCTCATAGAGATAATCGTAGACAAACGACTGATACAGACGGTTGTAGCCACGCCACCAGTTGTCGGTCTCTTCGTGCTTGGCGCTGTCGAGCTTCTCCTGGAACGAGAAGTCCATGACGGTCTTGAGATAGGAGTTTTTCGAAGGTGCGGGGGTGCGGGGGTGCGAGGGTGCGAGATTACCTTCTGCATTTTGACATTTACCACACTCATGAGTATTCTCACACCCACGCACCTTCGTACCTTCGCACCTCCGAGACATCACCAGCCTGGAATCCTTCTGCCACGAGGCGGTGTAGGCAGGATCGGTCACCCAAGTCTCGCCGACCACGTTGAAGTTGGGATATTCCTCGTCGAGCGTCTTCATCCAGCGGGCCATTCCGCCTTCAAAGGCGTAGGGATAGGTGTCCATGCGGATGCCGTCGATGCCGATGGTCTCTATCCACCAGATGCTGTTCTGGATGAGATAGTCCATCACATAGGGGTTGTTCTGGTTCAGGTCGGGCATAGTCGAGACGAACCATCCCTCCACCGTCTCACGCTTGTCCACCTCGCTGGCATACGGGTCGCGCACCGGTGTGAGCTTATAGCTGGTCTGCAGGAAGCTGGTACCGCGCGAGTCGCTCGTACCCCCCGACTCCTTGAGCCAGTCTTTCAGGTTGAACCAGTCGTCGCTGGGCATGTCGGCCACCCACGGATGCTCGAAGCCGCAATGGTTGAAGATCATGTCCATCACAATCTTCAGCCCCTTCTGATGGGCCTCGTCGGTCAGACGGCGATATTCTTCGTTGGTGCCGAAGCGCGGATCGACGCGATAGTAGTCGGTCGTGGCATAGCCGTGATAAGTAGAGAACTCGAACTGGTCGGGCGAGTCGTTCTCAAGGACGGGCGTAAACCATAACGCCGTGACACCCAGATCGTTGAAATAGTCGAGGTGCTGCCGCAGACCTTCAAGGTCGCCGCCGTGGCGCAGCGAGGGCGCGTTGCGGTCGACGGTGTAGTGGCGCATGCCTTTGATGGGTTCCTTGGTGTATTTACCCGACGAGGCGAAGCGGTCGGGCATGAGCATATAGAGCACATCCTCGTTGGTGAACCCCTGCCGTTTGTCGCCGCTCATCTCTCGCTCCTTGAGCTGATATTTCACGGTCTTCTTTTGTTTGCCTATCTGGAAGTTGAGCGTCATCTCGCCTGGCTGCGCGTCCTTCAGGTTCATATAGACGAGCAGGTAGTTGGGCGAGTCGAGGCGCACGATGCTGTCGACTACCGCTCCAGGATAGCTGGTCGTCACCTGGGCTTCGCGGATGCCGTTACCATATACCATCAGCTGCACCGACGGGTTCTTCATCCCCACAAACCAGCAGGTAGGGTCGATACGACTGACATTGACTTTATTGGCAGCCATCAACGTGCAACTGATTGCAACGAATAGCGCCGTGAGCAGTGTATTCTTCTTCATAAAGTTAGTGTTTTGAAGTTTTGCGTAGCAAAGATAATGAATTTTCTATAGAAAATCGGACTTTGTAACATCATTTTAACGCGTATTTTTGTTCAAACGATTGCACTGAACCTATATACTTATCACCCGAAATCGCTCAATTCCGGTTAC
>JAGBLC010000014.1 GCA_017635615.1 Prevotella sp. | reverse complement strand
TTGTTCTGTTCTATTGTGTTCCGATGATTCTTATCAGTTCTGCTATATTCTGGTTTAAAAAATGGCAACTTTGGGTGAAAGGTTCGAAGATGTCAGAAGGTTCTTTGAATAATTGAGAAATGGACATTCTTTTTTTGCGGCAAGTAGCGTGGCTATTTGCCGCATTTGCGCCGTCAGGCTGTCTCTGGGATGACGTAAACTGTCACTGCTGAACTCACGGATGTTGAGGAAACCTAACTTTTTGCTTTTTTGTTTGGATGATACAATAAAAATATGTAAGTTTGCAACCAGATTGCGAAAGCCAATAGGTCGCAGTTGCAGAATCGTAACAGTAATAGGACGGACCAGAATATGGCAAACGAAATAGAGAAGAGAAATGAGGCATTCCTGATTTATCAGGATGACAACGGAATAGCTCGGGTCAATGTGCGATTCGAGGGTGAGGATGTGTGGCTGGCAGTAGAGCAGATTATGGAACTGTTTGACGCCTCTCAACAGGACGTAAGCTACCATATTAAACAGATTTATGCGGATGGTGAACAATCCCCAGAGCGAACTCACAAAAATTTTTTGTTAGTTCGTCAAGAGGGTAGCAGGACTGTAAGGAGAAACATGAGTCACTATAATCTGGACATGATCATCGCTGTGGGATATCGTGTAAAGTCGCAAGTGGTTATAATCTGATCCCAAAACGTACCGAACAGCAGAAACCAGAAATATAGGAGAGTTAGAAAGGAATAAACATGAGCAGACAAGAGAAAATCAGGAAGGCTGTGCGTTGGGGGATGGTGGCACTGGTGGCCGTCGTCGTCACGCTGCTGGTGGAGCCGCTGCTGCCGATGTCGCAGCAACAGCGGGAGCGCAACATCGTCAGCGTGGAGGAGCGCCATTGCTTCGTCTTGGAAGCCAATGGCAACCCCGTGCTGTACATCCAGAACCTGCTGAGCGACTGGGCCGACTGGCCCCTGTCGGTAGAGGGTGACTCGGCAGCGTGCCATACGGACACGATAGAAGGCTGCTGGGCCGACCGCTTCTACGGTCTGCCTTCGTGCCGCGGAAGGGTGGTGATACCCGATATGAGCCGTGCTGTCGACTCCGTCCTTCGGTCGGTCAACGCCAATATCAAGCCTTTCGTCGAACATCAGCGCAGCGTCATACGCCGACAGGAGAAGAAGTATACGGTGATGAACGAAGAGCTCGACTACTATCTCGAAGCCAACAACGTCACCGACGAGGGCTACAACACCATTGCCACGTATGCCACCTACGTCATCAAATACAAAAGACGGCTGACGCAGGCATTGCATGTCCTGGACAGTCTGTTGCCTACCGACTCGCTCGTCTTGCGGCGCGTTTGCCACAACACCGTGCTACTGCCTGATTTGGACGGGCGGAAACGCGGTTCCGCCCCTACGCAAGCGTCTGACGGGCAGAAAGGCGGTTCAGCATCGGCGCAATCCTATGTCCGCATACCCTGTCACGACGATGCTTCGCGCTCCTCTCTCCTCTCTTCCAGGGGACGCTATCGGCGCATACAGACCGACGACCGCAAGACCCCTCGCGGCGTCTGTGCCGACTTCTTTGCCCGTCCGCAGCTCGACACGGCGGCCTACAAGGCCTACGCTGTGCGGCGCGACTTTCCCGTATTTGTCTACGAAGGCGAGACGAAGAACGGACAACGTGAGGGTCACGGCATCTTCACCGACCGGCAGGGCAACTACTACAACGGAATGTGGACCAGCGGACAGCGCAACGGCTTCGGCTGCGCCGTAGACAGTACGGGCAAGGTGCGTGTCGGCGAATGGAAAGACGACCGCTATCTCGGCCAGCGCCTCACCTATACCGAAGAGCGTATCTACGGCATCGACATCTCGCGCTATCAGCACGACATCGGCAAGAAACACTATGCCATCGACTGGTCGAAGGTGCGCATATCGCATCTCGGCACCATCAGCAAGAAGCGCGTCAGCGGAACGGTAGACTATCCCGTGTCGTTCTGCTTCATCAAGGCGACGGAGGGCATCACCATCCGCAACAACTACTTTGCCTCCGACTATGCTGCGGCACGCCGGCAGGGCATCCGCGTGGGCTGCTATCACTTCTTCTCCACGAAGAGCAGCGCAGCAGAGCAGGCACGCTTCTTCATCCAGCACGCACGCTTCAACCGGGGCGACATGCCGCCAGTGCTCGATGTGGAGCCCACCGATGCGCAGGTACGCGCCATGGGCGGACCGGAAGCGATGTTCAACCGTATCCGCACGTGGATGAAGGCTGTCGAGAAGCATTGCGGCCAACGGCCCATCCTGTACGTCGGGCAGAACTTCGTGAACAAGTATTTAGGCTATGCTCCAGACATCAAGCGCGACTATCAGGTGTGGATAGCGCGCTACGGCGAATACAAGCCCGACGTCCGTTTGGCTTTCTGGCAGCTCTGTCCCGACGGGCGTGTCAAGGGCATCGTGGGCACCGTTGACATCAACGTGTTCAACGGCTATCGCGACCAGTACGACGACTTCCTCGAACGGTATACTATCCGATAGTTGTTGCGGCTTATTTGTAAGACTGATACTAATAGCTGCCGCCGAGACATCAGGGGGATGTCTCGGCGGCTGTGTGTTCGAATAAGCGGGGATGTTGGCTACTGCGGTTTGTTAGCTTTAAACTGTTCTATCACCATGTCGAAAGTAGTGATGATGGTTTGCAGTTGAGGATGCGAACGTTGTACGATGAGCGCTATGTAGTTCTCTTCGCCTTCATCGACGACCATCTCTGTGCGGATGTAGAAATCCTGCTGGCGTGCGTAGGCGTTGAACCATCGCATGAACAGCCGCGAGCGCATAGCTTGCTGATCGTTGGCACTGTCGCACATATATAGAAGGATGTCTGGATTGGAACGGAAGAACTCCTCGATGATGCAAGTTACGGTGGCACGTATCTTGACATCACCAGGCGAAGCTGTCAGGCTACGATTGGCCAGTCCGAACCAATAGGCTGGAATGCCGCCCAGCATTGACTCCGGTTCGAAGTTGACGGCATAGAGTATGCCATAGTCGGTCTCGAAGCGGTATTCGTCTTCCTCCCGCCACACCCTGTAAGGTGCAACTCGTGTTATGCGGTTGGTGTCGAGTGCGTTCATCGGCTAAACGAGGTCGGCATAAAGTGTTTCTCGCTTGTTGCGGATTTCCTCTTCTTCCTGTGCCAGTTTCTCTTGCATGGCTTCTTGCCACTTGCGCTTGCGCTGCTTATAGGCACGGAATGCACTGACAAACTCGCTGTAGGCGATTTGCTGTGGTGTTGATGTCATTGCGTTTGCCATAATTATTGTCTCTTTAGAACTATGGTTGCAAATTTACTCATTATTCCCGACAAATCCAAATTATTGGATAAAAATCCTTCGCCTATTCTTCGGGAGCCTGGTCGATGAGCTCCATGAACTCGTCGAGCTTCGGCGTGATGATAATCTGCGTGCGGCGGTTGCGCTGCTTGCCAATCTCGGTGGTGTTGGAGGCCAGCGGGTTGTATTCGCCACGTCCGCCGGCAGTCAGACGCTTCGGGTCGACGCCATACTTGTTCTGCAGTTCCTGGACGACGCTCGATGCACGCAGACACGAGAGGTCCCAGTTGTTGCGGATGTTGGTGCGCGAGATGGGTACATTGTCGGTGTTGCCCTCGATGAGCACGTCGTAGTCCTTATAGTCCTTGATAATCTTGGCTATCTTCGAGAGCGTCTCGGCGGCGCGGTCGTTGATCTCGTACGAACCACTCTTGTAGAGCATGTTGTCGGCCAGCGAGATATAGACGACGCCCTTCAGTACCTGCACGTCGACCTCCTTCAGCTCTTCCTTCGACAAAGAGCGCGTCAGGTTGTTGGTGAGCACCATGTTGAGCGAGTCGCTCTTCGTCTTCACCTCCACCAGATGGCGGATATACTGGTTCGACTCGTTGATCTGGTCCACCAGCTTCTCTATCGAGATGTTGTTCTGGTTGGCGTTGGTCAGACTCTTGTCGAGCGACTTCTGCAGGGCGGCGTATGCCTTCTTCTGCGTGGCCAGCTGCTCTTCGAGGCTTGTCACGCGGGCGTTGGCAGCAGCCAGCTGCTCTTTCGTCACCTGATACGATGTATTCAGCTCCTTGTTCTCATTGCTCAAGGCGAGGTTGTCCTGACGGCAGTTCTCCAAGTCTTTCTTGCTGGCGCAGCTGCTCATGAGCAGCAGTCCGCTGGCCACGAAGGCCATCATGATGATGTTTTTTTTCATATTCTTCCTTTCTTTTTAATGGGTTATCAATCGGATTTCGGGTGCAATAATACTGCATTTTCTTCAATTTCGACGCATCCCGGCGTTGAAAGTTGCACGGGTTTAGCGATTTTTAACCACGCCGTGGCTGCCCTTATCAGATATTAACCATCGCCGCGAGGCCTGCGGAAAGTGCCGTCAGTGCCGTCAGCCGCTGGCTGTTAGCGATGCAGTTTGACGCAAAAGCCGATACTACATTAATAAAGTAGTCCGACTACATTAATAAAGTAGTGTGACTACATTAATAAGGTAGTGTGACTACATTAATAATGTAGTGTCGCCGTTTGTGGCATATTGCATCGCCGTTTGCCGCAAACGGCCATGCTGTTTGGCACCAATTACGCTCGGAAATAAAAACAAAATTGAGATTTTGTTTTGTATTTCGCTCATTTAATCGTACCTTTGTAGCGCGTATAAAAATCTCAGAGCATCATGAATATACGAAGAATGCTATGCTTGCTTCTGTTTGCCGTGGCCGTCAAGGTCATGGCGCAGGTGAAGGTGGAGCCCGGTGTGAGCCTCGTTCTGGCTCAGTATCGAGCGCAGCATGTACGCGATGTGGCATACAACCTGTCGTTTACGATACCCGGCGAGACGGAGAGCGGGGTGGCATTTGAAGAGGAAATAGCCTTCGAATGGGGCGGCGACGGCGATCTTCAGCTCGACTTCCAGGGCTTGTTACGCGCTGCAAGCATCAATGATGCAAACCTCGACAGCAGCTGTTACCATGACGAACATATCGTCGTTCCTGCCCGATACCTTGAGAAAGGGCGCAATAGGATCAGGATTGGAGGCAAATGCTCCGACAAGTCGCTCAATCGGCAAGCCGACTATTTGTACACGCTGTTTGTGCCAGACCACGCTCGGAGTGCATTCGCCTGTTTCGACCAGCCCGACATCAAGGGCCGCTATACGCTCAGCCTCGTCATGCCTGCCGACTGGACAGCCATCAGTAATGGCATGCTGCAGGCGAATACAAAAGCGGACGGACAGTGGAGTATGACATTCAGGACCACCGAACCCCTGCCCACATACCTCTTCTCGTTCACCGCCGGGCGCTTTTCGGAACAGAAAGCGGTGCGCGACGGGCGACAGCTGACGGCTCTCTACCGCGAGACTGACCCTCAGAAGGTGGCCCAGCTGCCCGTCATCTTCGACGAGATAGCCCTGTCGCTGCGCTGGATGGAGCAGTATACGGGCATCGCCTATCCTTTCCAGAAGTATGGCTTCGTCATCCTGCCCGGCTATCAGTTCGGCGGAATGGAACATCCCGGGTGCATCCAGTATAAAGACCTGACGCTCTTCCTGGGTCCCAATCCGACACCCGACGAAGAGCTGAACCGCCTCCACCTGCTGGCCCACGAGACGGCCCATATGTGGTTCGGCGACCTGGTGACGATGCGCTGGTTCAACGACGTGTGGACCAAAGAGGTGTTCGCCAACTTCATGGCCGACAAGATAGCTCGCGAGCAATACCCCGACCTCAACCACGACCTGAGCTTCCTGCGCACCCACTACCTGCCCGCCCTGGCCACCGACCGCACGCTCGGTACGCATCCCATCCAGCAACCGCTGGACAATCTCAACCAGGCCGGACTGCTCTATGGCAATATCATCTACCACAAGGCGCCCATCATGATGCGCAAGCTGGAGGAGCAGATGGGGGCCGAGAAGTTCCAGCGCGGTCTGCAGAAGTATCTCTCGAAGTTCAGTTATGCCAACGCCACCTGGGACGAGCTCATCGACATCCTCGACCAAGAGGCTCCCGATGCCAGTCTGCGCGACTTCGACCGCCTGTGGGTGAAGCAGAAAGGCATCGCCACCGAGCCGCTGGACCCCTATGGCGACGAGCTTCCCAATCTTGAGGGGACAGACTATGTGCGCTATCTGTTGTACGACAGCAAAGCTGCCGACGAGTATATCGGCCGTTGGGGCGAGATACAGCTGCTGACAGGACTGTTGGCTGCCGCCATGACGCTGCACGACAACTACCTCGCCCGGCGAGCTACGGCGCAGCAGACTTTCCAGGCCATCTACAAGCTGTGCCAAGAGGAAACGAGCGAACTGCTGCTGTCGGCGTGTGGCAATATGCTCGTCAGCGTCATGTCGCGCTATCCCGGGCAGCATCGCGCAGCCATCGAGCAACAGCTCTGGCACATGGCAACCACACATCCCGTCAAGGCTTTCCGCCAGCAGCTGCTGCGCTCTTTGGGCCGGACGGCCAC
>JAGBLC010000184.1 GCA_017635615.1 Prevotella sp. | reverse complement strand
GCTCTTGAGCCCCTCGACGATGCGCTGGCGAATCTTCTCGACGCGCGACTTCTCGTAGGGCTCGATGCTGGCCAGCAGGCTGGCGATATTGTCGATGTTCTGGTTGAGCTTCACAGCCAAGGCCTCACCCTCTTGCTGACGGAAGTCGACGAGCAGGCCGATGGCCTTTTCGATGGCTTCCCTGACTACCTGCCACTCCTCGTCGGCGAGCGTCTCTATCTCGGGTTTGCTCATCACGTCGGGCATTCGGGTGAGCAGGTAGAACCAGTCGGCAGGCTCTGGAATGCCCGTCTTGGCGGCGATGTCACAGATTTGCTGGTGATAGTATTCCACCATGTCGGCATTGATGGGCGTAGCATCGACGGTGACGTCTTTCTCCAGCCAGATGGCAAAGTCCACCTTGCCGCGCTGCAGGGCGGTGGCGAGCATTTGCCGTACCTCCATCTCTTTGTCGCGATAGACTGAGGCGATGCGTGTGGTGACATCAAGGTTCTTTCCGTTGAGCGACTTCACCTCAACGTGGATTTTCTTGTTCTTATAGGCTACGACAACATTGCCGTAACCCGTCATGGATTGTATCATAAACGAAATCTATAAAGTTAATTTTCTGCAAAAGTACAAATATTTTCTGGAAAATGCGTACTTTTGCAAAATATTTAGTGATTATGCCTGTCTTTTCGCCAGAAAACAGCGTCAGAAAGGCTGGGAAACGGCGTTCGGGCAGCATCATGACCCACTAACAAACAGTAGAATTGTAAATTGTAAAATCGTAAATAAAATTGGCTTGTATACTGAACATTGAGACGAGCACCGACGTATGCTCGGTGGCTGCCAGTCAGGACGGAGCGGTCATCTTCCAAGAGTCTGAACGCTCAGGCCCCAACCATGCCGTGAGGCTGGGCACCTTCGTTGACGAGGCTTTGTCGTTCATCGACAGCCATGCCATACCGTTGGACTATGTTGCCGTCAGCGGCGGTCCTGGTTCGTACACCGGGTTGCGCATCGGCGTGTCGATGGCCAAGGGTGTGTGCTACGGCATGGAGGTGCCACTGGTGAGTGTGCCGACGCTGGAACTGCTCTGCGTGCCGGTGCTCTTATATAAGGATATAGAAGACGACGCGCTGCTGTGCCCCATGATTGATGCCAGACGCATGGAGGTGTATGCCGCCATCTACGACCGTGCCCTCCGCGAGGTGAGGCCTGTACAGGCGGATATCATCGACGAGCATTCGTATGGCGAGTTTCTCGACAAGCATCCCGTCTACTTCTTCGGCAACGGCGCCGCCAAGTGCAAGGAGGTGCTGCACCATCCCAATGCGCGCTTCCTTGAAGGCATCGAGCCGCTGGCCAAGTATATGTTCCCCCTGGCAGAGAAGCGGATAGCCCGTGAAGCGTTTGAGGATGTGGCCTACTACGTGCCGTTCTACCTGAAAGACTTCGTGGCGAAACCCGCCCGCGACCTGCTTCATAATCAGTAACCATCATCACCCATCACCCATATATGAATATAGAAGGATTAGACTACAACACGCAGCGCGAGAAGCTGATACTGCCCGAATATGGCCGTGAGATACAGAAAATGGTAGACCATGCCGTATCGCTCCCTACGAAGGAAGAGCGTCAGGCTTGTGCCGAAGCCATCATCGACATTATGTACCAAATGTTCCCACAGAGCCGTGAGAACGAAGACTACATCCGCAAGCTGTGGGACCACCTGGCCATCATGAGCAACTTCAAGCTCGACATCGACTATCCGTACGATGTCACGGCCGCCAAAGAGATTTCCGAGCGTCCTGCACCGTTGCCCTATCCTATGACGAGAATACCCGTCAGGCATTACGGCAAAATGGTCTTCGAACTCTTCGAGCAACTGAAGAACATGCCCGAGGGGCCTGAGCGCGACGAACTGATGCAGTACACCGCCATGCAGATGAAGCGCAACCTGCTGCAATGGAACCACGGCTCGTACGACGACGAGCGCATCGTTGCCGACCTGGAACACTTCACCGACGGTGTCATCCGTGTGACAGCCGACAAGCTGCGGCTCAGCAGTGTCAACGCGAAAGACTTCGCCAACCCGCAAGGCAACAACAAGAAAAAAAAGTAGCATGGACTCATTTATCATTGAAGGCGGCCATCTGCTGCAAGGAACCATCAGCCCGCAAGGTGCAAAGAACGAAGCCTTGGAGGTGATTTGTGCCACGTTGCTTACAACGGAGCGCGTCGTCGTCCGCAATATTCCCAACATCCTCGACGTGAACAACCTCATCGCCCTGCTACGCGAGATAGGCGTGAAGGTGGAGAAACTCGCACCCAACGACTATGCTTTCCAGGCCGACGATGTGCGGCTGGACTATTTGGAGAGCGACGAGTTTGTCCGCAAATGCGCCGCCCTGCGCGGTTCGGTGCTGATGATCGGCCCGCTGCTGTCGCGCTTTGGCAGGGCTGTCGTGGCCGAGCCGGGTGGCGACAAGATTGGCCGCCGACGGCTCGACACCCACTTCCTCGGCTTCCATAAGCTGGGGGCAAAGTTCGACTTCATCGAAGAGCGCAACGTCTATGCCATCCATGCCAAGCGGCTCAAGGGCTGCTACATGTTGCTCGACGAGGCCTCGGTGACGGGAACAGCCAACATCATCATGGCTGCCGCGCTGGCGAAAGGTACGACGACCATCTACAATGCTGCCTGCGAACCGTATATCCAGCAGCTGTGCCGCATGCTCAACGGCATGGGTGCCCGCATTGCAGGCATCGGGAGCAACCTGCTCACGATAGAAGGAGTGGACAATCTGCACGCCACCGACCACCATATCCTGCCCGACATGATCGAGGTGGGGTCGTTCATCGGTATGGCTGCCATGGTGGGCGACGGCATCCGCATCAAGGACGTGTCAGTGAAAGACCTCGGCATCATTCCCGATGCCTTCCGCCGACTGGGCGTAAAGATCAAGACCGAAGGCGACGACCTCGTCATCCCGCGACAGCAGCACTACACCATCGAGTCGTTCATCGACGGGTCGATCATGACGCTGGCTGACGCTCCGTGGCCCGGACTGACGCCCGACCTCATCTCCGTACTGCTTGTCGTGGCCACACAGGCCCGCGGCAGTGTGCTTTTCCATCAGAAGATGTTCGAGAGCCGACTGTTCTTCGTCGACAAGCTTATTGACATGGGCGCGCAGATTATCCTCTGCGACCCCCATCGCGCCGTCGTCATCGGTCACGACCGCCGACAGCGGTTGCGCGCAGGACGCATGACGAGTCCTGACATCCGCGCCGGCATTGCCCTGCTGATAGCCGCCCTGAGTGCCAACGGCACGAGCCGCATCGACAACATCGCGCAGATAGACCGTGGCTACGAAGACATCGAAAGCCGACTGAACGCCCTCGGTGCCTGCATCAAACGCGTCAGCAACTAACAGTCCTGAAAGTCGCTGTTCCGCAGCGAAAAAGTTAATCCCAAACCACCATGATTCGCGAAGAGGAAGTATTCAAGATAGGCCGCATCGGGAAACCCCACGGCATCAAAGGTGAGGTGACCCTCCATATCGACGACGATGTGTTCGACCGAGTGGAGGCCGAATACCTCATCCTGGAAGTGGACGGCATACTCGTTCCCTTCTATATCGAGGAATATCGCTTCCGCACCGACGAGACGGTGCTGATGAAGTTCGACGGTATCGACACTCAGGAGCAAGCCCGCGAGCTGACCCACTGCGACGTCTACTTTCCCTACAGCCTGGCTGACGACGACGATGAAAATCCGTCCTGGAGCCGGCTGACAGGCATGTCACTCGTTGACAGCAACACCCAGCTTTCGATAGGCAAGATTACGAGTATAGACGACACTACTGCCAACATCCTCTTCACGGTGGACACGGCCGACGGCGAGGTGCTCGTGCCTGCCGCCGAAGAACTGATAGAAGACATCGACTGGGAGGGACGGACAATACGCATCGCCCTGCCAGAAGGTTTATTGTCATTGAACAACGAAAAATAATGAAGGAAGAAAGAAAACAAATAGCCATTCTGGGCAGTACAGGCTCTATCGGTACACAGGCGCTCGACGTCATAGCCCAGCACCCCGACCGCTACGAGGTGTACTGCCTGACGGCCAACAACCGCTACGAGATGCTGGCCCGGCAGGCACACCAGTTCAAACCGGCCGCCGTGGTCATCGCCAACGAGGCCCACTACGACAAACTGAAAGAACTGTTGGCCGACGAGCCTGACATCAAGGTGTATGCCGGTGCGAAGGCTCTCGACGAAATCGTGCAGGCCGGTCCCATCGACATGGTCCTGACGGCGATGGTGGGCTTTGCCGGACTGCGCCCCACCGTGAAAGCTATCGAGGCCCACAAAAAGATATGCCTGGCCAACAAAGAGACGCTCGTCGTGGCCGGCGAGCTTATCTGCCAGTTGGCAGCAAAGAACCATGCACCCATCCTGCCTGTCGACAGCGAGCACTCGGCCATCTTCCAGAGTATCGTGGGCGAAGGCGACAACGAGATAGAGAAAATCCTGCTCACCTGTTCGGGCGGCCCCTTCCGACTGATGGACCACGAACAGCTGAAAACGGTCACTGCAGCCGACGCCCTGAAACACCCTACATGGGACATGGGGGCTAAGATTACCATCGACTCGGCTTCGCTGATGAACAAAGGCTTTGAAGTGATTGAGGCGAAATGGCTCTTCGGCGTGCCGGTAGAGAAGATCCAGGTGCTCATCCATCCGCAGAGCATCGTACATAGCGCCGTGCAGTTCGTCGACGGTTCGGTGAAGGCTCAGCTCGGCGTGCCCGACATGCGGCTGCCCATACAGTATGCGTTCTCCTTTCCCGAAAGGCTCCACCTCGACGGCGACCGGCTCGACCTCTTCCAGAGACCTCTCGAGTTTTTCCAGCCCGACATGGAGAAGTTCCGCTGTCTGGCCTTGGCCTTCGAAGCCATCCGTCAGGGCGGCAACATGCCCTGCATCCTGAATGCAGCCAACGAAGTGGTCAACGAGGCCTTCCGCCGCAACCAATGCGGATTCCTGCAGATGGCTGAGGTCGTCGAGCAGACCATGCAGCGCGCAACCTACGATGCATCGCCCACCCTCGACACCTACTTCAGCACCGATGCAGAGGCACGCCTCATCGCCCGGGAATTATTGAAATAACAAAATCCCGGAATAACGAAACATCGAATCATCGAAATCCCGAAATAACGAAAAAACAACAAAGAAAAACCAATGGAAGTATTTCTCATCCGACTGTTACAATTCATGCTGGCCATATCGCTCCTCGTGTTGCTCCACGAGGGTGGCCACTTCTTCTTCTCTAAACTGTTCGGCGTGCGCGTCGAGAAGTTCTATCTCTTCTTCGACCTTGGCATAGGCAAGTGGAAAGGTCAGCTCTTCAAGTTCAAGCCCAAGAAGAGCGACACCGAATACGGCGTCGGCTGGCTACCGTTAGGCGGCTATTGCAAGATAGCGGGCATGATCGACGAAAGCTTCGACACCGAACAGATGAAACAGCCCGAACAGCCCTGGGAGTTCCGCTCGAAGCCCGCCTGGCAGCGTCTGCTCATCATGGTCGGCGGTGTGCTGGTCAACTTCCTGCTTGCCCTGTTCATCTATGCCATGGTGCTCTTCACCTGGGGCGACTCCTACATGGCCATGAAGGACATGACAATGGGTATGAAGTTCAACCAGACGGCCAAGGAGATCGGTTTCCAAGACAACGACATGCTGCTGAGCTACGACGGCAAGCCCTTCGAACGCTACGATGTCGACGTCTACCGCCATCTGGCCGATGCCAAGGCGGTCGTCGTCAGTCGCGACGGCAAGGAGGTGACCATCACCATGCCTGAAGACCTCTCGCTGCTCACCATGCTGCAGGAAGACCCGCAGTTTGCACGCCCCTTCATCCCTGCCGAGATAGACAGTGTCATGCCCGATACACCAGCAGAGAAGGCCGGTCTGAGAAAGGGTGACGTCATACGCGCCATCAATGGCGTTGAGGTAGACTCGTGGAACGAGTTCACCTATCAGACAGGCATCATCGCCGACAAGATGACGCAGGCCGAGACGGCAAAAGACAGTCTGGCACTGCGACAGGTGACCATCGTCGTAGAACACAACGCACAAAACAAAGAGATGGACAAACTGACGGACCACCTCAACGACACCATAGCCCTGACACTAACGCCCGACCTGATGATGGGTGTCGGACAGACCAGTCTGTATACCTACTATGAACCGACAAAGGTGGAATACGGCTTCTTCGAGAGTCTGCCCGCCGGCGTAGAGTACGGATGGAACATCCTGCGCGGATATGTCAACGACCTGAAGTATGTCTTCACGGCCGACGGAGCGAAGTCGCTCGGTGGCTTCGGTGCCATCGGCAGCCTCTTCCCCGAATCGTGGGACTGGCACCGCTTCTGGCTCATGACGGCCTTCCTGAGCATCATCCTCGCCTTCATGAACATCCTGCCCATCCCGGCTCTCGACGGTGGACATGTCTTGTTCCTGCTCTACGAGATCGTCACGCGCCGCAAACCGTCGGAGAAGTTCATGATACGCGCAGAATACGTAGGCTTCGGCATCCTCATCCTGCTTATGGTGGTGGCTAATCTGAATGACATCCTGCGCTGGCTTGGCTACCTCTAAATAGTCGCTCCTGAACTCCTGAACTCCTAAATAAAAACAATATGAACGAAAAACGAATAGAACAGGCTTACGCCATCGCCAAGGAGCGATATGCAGCCATCGGTGTCGACACCGACGCCGTCATTGACACTCTACAAGAGCAACAAATCTCGCTCCACTGCTGGCAGACCGACGATGTGGTGGGCTTCGAGCGCAACGAAGCCCTCTCCGGCGGCATCCAGACCACCGGCAACTATCCCGGCCGCGCCCGCAACATCGACGAGGTGA
The DNA here is from genome assembly GCA_017635615.1 of Prevotella sp. Taxonomy (GTDB): domain Bacteria; phylum Bacteroidota; class Bacteroidia; order Bacteroidales; family Bacteroidaceae; genus Prevotella. The sequence goes on along the minus strand of JAGBLC010000184.1, from coordinate 4,190 downwards.
GGCAGGACATCGCTTTCGTCAAGACTCTCTTGGCTGGCAACCACCGTCTCAACCTGCACGAGATATACGGCGACTTCGGCGGACAGTTTGTCGACCGCGACGAAGTGGAGCCCAGGCATTTCGCGAGCTGGATAGAATGGGCCCGCGAACAAGGCATGAAGCTCGACTTCAACTCTACGTCGTTCTCTCACCCGAAGAGCGGCAACCTCACGCTGGCCAACCCAGACAAGGGCATCCGCGACTTCTGGATAGAGCATACCAAGCGCTGCCGCCGTATAGCCGATGCAATGGGACGCGCTCAGGGCGACCCCTGCATCATGAATATCTGGGTGCACGACGGCTCGAAGGATGTCCCCGTGCAACGCATGAAATACCGCGAGCTGCTGGCTCAGTCGCTCGACGAGATCATGGCCGAGCCGCTCGACGGCGTGAAGAACTGCTTCGAGGCCAAGCTCTTCGGCATCGGACTGGAAAGCTATACCGTGGGCTCGCACGACTTCTTCACCGCCTACTGTGCCACCCGCAAGCAGATGTACACACTCGACACCGGTCACTACGAACCGACGGAGAATGTCAGCGACTTTGTCAGCACGCTGCTCATGTATGTGCCGGAACTGATGCTGCACGTCAGCCGTCCCGTGCGCTGGGATTCCGACCACGTCACCATCATGAACGACCAGACACTCGACCTCTTCAAGGAACTCGTGCGCTGCGACGGTCTGCATCGTGCCCATGTCGGCCTCGACTATTTCGACGCAAGCATCAACCGCATCGGAGCATATATAATAGGAACGCGCGCAACGCAGAAGTGCATCCTGCAGGCACTGCTCGAACCAAAACAGCTGCTCCGGCAGTATGAGGACAGCGATCAGCTCTTCGAACGGCTGGCCTTGATGGAAGAGGCCAAGTCGATGCCTTTCGGAGCCGTCTTCGACTATTTCAACCTGCGCAACAACGTTCCCGTCGGCGACGAATTCATCCCCTGCATACAGCAATACGAGCGCGACGTGACATCGAAAAGACAATAACCCGCCCCATCATCACCCAACACCCATCACCCAACACCCAACACCCATCACCCATCACCCAATGGAAACATTCATCGGACTTCTCATCATCGCCATCGGGGCCTTCTGCCAGTCGTCGAGCTATGTGCCCATCAACAAGGTGAAAGACTGGTCGTGGGAGTCGTACTGGCTCGTCCAGGGCATCTTCGCCTGGGTCATATTGCCCTTGCTCGGTGCCCAGCTGGCCGTACCGGCTGGCCACTCGCTCGTGCAGCTGTTTGCCGAAGCGCCCGCTTTCAACCTCTGGGCCACCATCATGTTCGGCGTGCTGTGGGGCGTGGGCGGACTGACCTTCGGCCTCTCCATGCGCTATCTCGGTGTAGCCCTCGGGCAGAGTGTCGCCCTCGGCACATGTGCTGCCCTGGGCACCATCATGGGCCCCGTCTTGCTGAACATCTTCTTCCCTGAGATGAACGCCCTGGAATCGCTCACCATGTCGGTCATCATAGGAGTCGTCACGACGCTCGTCGGCATTGCCATCATCGGCGTAGCAGGCAGCATGAAGGCAGCCACGCTCTCCTCCCCTCGGGGAGGACAGGAGGGGGCCAAGCGTGCGGCCGTTCGCGACTTCAACTTCCCCAAGGGTATGGCCATCGCGTTGCTGGCAGGCTTCATGAGCGGCTGCTTCAACGTCGGACTGACCTTCGGCAGCAACATCAACTTCGGCGAGCTGACCGACCCGATGTTCCGGTCGCTGCCCGCCACACTGCTCGTCACCCTCGGAGGATTCGTCACCAATGCCGCCTACTGCCTTTGGCAAAACCAGCGCAACCACTCGTGGGCCGACTATGCGAAGCGCAACGTATGGGGCAACAACCTGCTCTTCTGCCTGCTGGCGGGCGCTTTGTGGTACAGCCAGTTCTTCGGACTCTCGCTCGGCAGGAGCTTCTTCGGGCAAGGCGGAACAATGGACACACTGGCCTTCTGCATCCTCATGGCCCTCAACGTCGTCTTCTCCAACCTTTGGGGCATCATCCTGAAAGAGTGGCGCGGATGCTCACCGAAGACCATCGCTGTGCTCGTCGTCGGCCTCGCCGTACTCATCGTCAGCTCCTTCCTCCCCCAACTGCTTTAGCTGCCGTAGGGGCGGAACAGCGTTTCCGCCCGCAACAGCACATAGGAAGCAACAAAAAAAGTCAACAAAATCGGCAAATTATTTGGTGCGTCGCAGAATTTTCCTTAACTTTGCAGCGCATATTATAAATAGGTATATTTATTCATTTTTTAATTATAATAGCTATGGCAAAATTTGATAAGTCAGTTTTAGAGAAGTATGGAATCACTGGTGTACAGGAGGTTCTCTACAATCCCACGTACGAAGTGCTGTTCAACGAGGAGACAAAGGAAGGTCTCACGGGCTACGATGTAGGCCAGGAGACCGAACTCGGCGCCATCAACGTGATGACAGGTGTCTACACCGGACGTTCGCCTAAGGACAAGTTCATCGTGATGGATGAGAACTCGAAGGACACCGTATGGTGGACCTCTGAGGGCTGCAAGAACGATAACCACCCCGCCTCTATCGAGACATGGAACGCTGTGAAGGAACTCTCGCTCAAGGAGCTGTCGAACAAGAAGCTCTACGTCGTCGACGGATTCTGCGGCACACACAAGGACACCCGTATGAAGGTGCGCTTCATCATGGAAGTGGCCTGGCAGGCACACTTCGTCACCAACATGTTCATCCGTCCTCAGACTGAGGCCGACTTCGAGCAGGAGCCCGACTTCATCGTCTACAACGCCTCGAAGGCCAAGGTGGAGAACTATAAGGAACTGGGGCTGAACTCTGAGACTGCCGTTGTCTTCAACGTCACATCGAAGGAGCAGGTCATCATCAACACCTGGTATGGCGGTGAGATGAAGAAGGGCCTGTTCTCTATGATGAACTACTTCCTCCCGCTCAAGGGCATCGCCGCTATGCACTGCTCGGCCAACACCGACATGAACGGCGAGAACACCGCTATCTTCTTCGGACTCTCCGGAACGGGTAAGACCACGCTCAGCACCGACCCGAAGCGTAAGCTCATCGGCGACGACGAGCACGGCTGGGACGACGAGGGCGTCTTCAACTTCGAGGGTGGCTGCTATGCCAAGGTAATCAACCTCGACAAGGAGTCGGAGCCCGACATCTACAACGCTATCCGTCGCGACGCTCTGCTCGAGAACGTCACCGTGGATAAGGACGGCAAGATCGACTTCGCCGACAAGAGCGTCACGGAGAACACCCGCGTCAGCTATCCTATCTATCACATCAAGAACATCCAGCGCCCCGCCTCTGAGGGTCCCGCTGCCAAGCAGGTCATCTTCCTCTCGGCCGACGCCTTCGGTGTGCTGCCTCCCGTCAGCATCCTCGATGCTGAGCAGACGAAGTACTACTTCCTCTCGGGCTTCACTGCCAAGCTGGCCGGTACAGAGCGTGGCATCACTGAGCCGACGCCCACCTTCTCGGCTTGCTTCGGTCAGGCCTTCCTCGAGCTGCATCCCACCAAGTATGCCGAGGAACTCGTCAAGCGCATGCAGCAGAGCGGTGCCAAGGCCTACCTGGTCAACACCGGTTGGAACGGAACAGGCAAGCGCATCTCTATCAAGGACACCCGTGGTATCATCGATGCCATCCTGAACCACTCCATCGACCAGGCTCCGACGAAGAAGATTCCGTTCTTCAACTTCACCGTGCCCACACAGCTCGAAGGTGTTGATCCAAACATCCTCGATCCGCGCGACACCTACGCTGATCCGAAGCAGTGGGAAGAGAAGGCTAAGGATCTGGCTTCGCGCTTCATCAAGAACTTCGTGAAGTACGAGTCGAATGAGGCCGGTAAGGCACTCGTCGCCGCTGGTCCGCAGCTGTAAGATTTCAGGAGAGTCATCCTACTGTCGACACAAAAAAAGGACAGTCAAGACTATAAAAACAAATCGGCCAGGCATCGCTCTTGATGTCTGGCCGATTCTTTTTTACTTGACAACTTTCCGCCCGTTGATGATGTACATACCGCGCGGCAGCGCCTCATAGTTGCCTTCCACCTTCACGCCGTGCAGCGTATAGATGCCCTGCATCGCTTGCCTCTCAGCATCGGCACTATCGTCAGCGATGGTCTGCTCGATTCCCGTCTTGATGGGCAG
>JAGBLC010000183.1 GCA_017635615.1 Prevotella sp. | reverse complement strand
CAGTAAAATAAGGCTGCCAGGCCAGAGTGGGGAAGTTGGTGAACGAGTCGCCCGAGAAGCCGATGGGATAGCGATGGCTGCCCAGTCCGCCCCAGCGGTGGAAGATGAGGGGCCGGCGATCGGTGCGGTTCAGCCGCATATCGTTGTAGAAGACATGGTTGCACCAGAAGGTCTCGCCCAGTCCTTCGACATACTTGCTCGTGAGGTTCTGCTGCCAGTCGATCCACCAGAAGTCGACACCCTGTGCCTCGCGTGCGCGCAGGATTCTATTAAACATAGTATGATAGAAACGCTTGTCGCTCAGGTTCCAGGGTACCACCTTCGTCGAGGCATCCATGCCCATATCGTCGCGCACCTCGGCAAAGAAGTCTTCATCGTCGTCGACACCGTCAGCGGGATGGAGGTTGAGGGCCACGCGCAGTCCGTTGTCGTGCATAAACCGGATGAGTCCCTCCGGATCGGGAATGGCCGTGCGGTCCCATGTCCAGCCGGTCCAGCCCTGTGTGTGCCAGTCCATGTCGAAGATCATCACGTCCATCGGAATCTGGTTGCGCTTCACGTCGTTGACAATCTGCATAAACTCGTCGGAAGTGTAGCGCTGATACTTGCTGTACCAATAGCCCAACACGAAGAGAGGCGGCATAGGCTGACGACCAGCCACACGGACGAAGTCGCCCAGGGCTTTCTTATATTGATGACCATAGCCGAGGAAATACCAGTCGATGGCATCCTTGTCGGCAGGTTCGGCCACCCATTCGATACCGTCGGCATTGCCTTCGAAGGCGAAGGTCGTGCTACCATCACCGCGCTTGGTACGTGGCGATTCGTCGATGATGCTCCATCCTGCGCGCGAGAGGATGCCGTTCTCCAGTTCGGCGCGCTTGTTGTCACCCTGCTGACCGTCGAGCGTACGTGTCGTGCCCTTCAGGTTCAAAGCGTCATCCTTGCCAGGATGCCACGTAACGTTGTTGCCGTTCAGGGTGAAGTCGATACGCAGTACTTCGTCGTTGGGCTCATGGCTTATCTTGCCACCCAGCTTGTAGCGCAGCTTCAGCGCAGTGGTCGTGATATAGAGGTAGCCGCCCCGCTGTTCGGTCTTGAACTTCGGCACGGGCAGCCTCCTGTTGACGATGGCAAAGGTGGCACGGTCTTCAAACTGTTTCTGCTCGCTATATTCGATGCGAATCATCTCGGGTGTGAGAATGGTGAAGCGAGCATTGCCTTTCTGCACGATGGCAGCACGGTCGGCTACGGGGTTGAGTTGTTCGGCAGCCCAACAAGTGGAGACGAATGTCAACCAGGTTAAGACAAAGATTATTTTTTTCATCATATTGCTTGTTTTTAGCTTGAAAAAGATGCTGCAAATTTACGCGTTATTATCTATACAGCTGTAAAAACAAGCAAATGTATAACCTGTATCGGGTAATACAAAACAAGAAACCGCTGACAGTCAGCCATTTAAAGCCTCATCCGCCAGCGGTTTGTATCAATCAAATATTCGTTTTTATATCTCCATGATGAGCCGTTCGAACTGCTCGTTTTCGGCTGTCGAACGATTCTTGATGCGCGTCTTATAGGTGTTCACCGTATGCACACTATAGTTGAGGAAGTTAGCAATGCGTTCGCTGTCGGTGATGCCCAGGCGTATCAGGGCGAAGATGCGCATCTCGTTGGTGAGCGACTCGTCGTCTGGTGGCAACTTACGATCTTCCTCTGCGAAGAGGGCGTTGTAGCGCTCCACGAAGTGGGGGAAGAGTTTCAAGAATGTGGCATCGAACGAAGCATACATACCTTCGCGCTCGGTATTGAGGGCAGACTGCCGCAACGTGTAGCGCAGGTCGTCGTACTGGCGGGTGGTTATCTTCCGGTCGATGGCCTGGTAGGTCTTCTCAAGCTTGGCAATAAACTCGGCATTAGCGTAGAACGAACGTCCGATATAGGCCGTCTTGATCTTGTCGGCCTCCGTCAGCTGCTGGTTCAACGTCTTCAGCTGCGTATTGGCCTCCTCCAAGTGATCGTTCATCTCCTTCAGCTGAGTGTTGGCATCGGCGAGCTGACCGTTCGACTGTTCGAGCTGCTTCACCTGAGCATCAATCAGGCTGTGCGCCTCAACGAGCTTGCGGTTACGCTTCCTGATGGCAAAATAGCTGATGAGGATGACGGCCAACAATCCGACGAAGAGACATCCTGCTGCCATCAACCAGTTGCGCTCGTGCTGCAAAGCCTCGTAGCGGCCTTGCTCGATGATGGGCAGAATCTCGCTGATCTCCACCTTACGCACCCTGGCATTATAGAAGCTGACATCCTCCAGGGCTTGATGCACATAATGGGAGGCGCGCTCATGGTCGCCCTGCTTGTAGACCAGGCGCGAGAGGTGATAGAGCGCTGTTATCTCGCGCGTGGCCGTCTCGTTGTCACAGATGGCCGATTCGGCAAAGGCATCAATGGCCTTTTCCTCATTGTTCAGGGCGAGGTAAGCCCAAGCCATCTCAGCACAGGCCATGGCTCGCTCGTGCTTCGTGACATCGGGCATGGCGAGCATGTTGTTGAAACACTCCAATGCCTCCTTGTGCTTGTGATTGCGCATAAACATGGAACCACGGTATTTATACCACTTCGACGACTTCTCTGGCGTTATTCTGATGAGCGAGTCCTGGAAAGCCATCGCCTTGGTGATATACTTCTGATAATAGGTAACGTCGTGCGCGAAATCGGCCATCGACCGCCATAGGAGAACACTCCGCTCGAAATAGTCGTGACGCAATGTTGGCGGCAATGTGGCATACTGGATGCTGTCCAACTGAGAATGAGCCTCGCTGAGCAATCCTCCCGAAGCAAGACAAAACACCAATGCCAGCCGGGAACGGTCGAGACGCTCACGGTCGTTCATGCGGAAAGCCAGCACTTTACACTGCTGAGCATAAGCAACAGCCGAATCGTAGCAGTAGCTCTTGTAGTCGTCGAACAAGGCATAGAGAGCCTCGTAGCGCGCTTCGTCGGTCAAAGCTGCAGCAACCTTCTTCCGGTCTTCGCCGATACGGTCTTGCTTCTCCTTCTCGTAGACATCACGCTTTCGCAGACTCTCGTCCAAACGCTCCATCCATGAGCTCTGGGCTTTACACACAGCCGTACTGCTGAGTACGCCCAACAATATGATGCACAATTTCAGATAAACTCTCATTCGAAATAAGTTTTTGTCGCTAATAATGCCACAAATATACGAAAAATATTACTATAGCGCAACAAAATGGTTGACAATTTAAGGATTATTTACAACTATTAATTTCCATCCACACTTCATCCAAACAAGAAAGAGGACGCCATCTGACGCCCTCTTCTTGTACTTGATTATCGAAAAAAACTTAGAAATAGTAAGCCAGACCTACCTGCCAGTTGTTGGTCTTGGCATGGAACACCTTGTCCGTAGTGTCGCGGAGGCGGGCATCGCTGGTATTGCCGATAGGGATGTTGTAGCGGGCAGACACCTCGATATGGCTGATGGTGACACCTCCACCGACGTTGACGCTGAAGAACGAATCCTTGAAACGCCAGTCGTTGACATTGTCGAGATCAACCTCCTTGTCGCCAAGGTTGAAGGCTATCTGCGGTCCGGCAGCGAGGAAAATGTTGGCCATGTTGCCCAGTCCGATGCTGTAGCGCACGTTCAGGGGGATGTCGACAGTGTTCTGCTTGACCGTCTCTTCGGCCAGCTTGCTCTCCCGGTGGTTGTAGAGGGCAGAGAGGTCGACACCCAGTCCTACTACGGGCAGGGAGAACTTCACCGTCGGACCGACAAAGAAGCCAACGCGGTTTTCTGAATTGAGGTCGGTATTCTTCAGCGTGAACTCCGTGAGGTTGACGCCACCACGCAGTCCGAAGCGAATCTTACTGCCTTCCTGAGCTGAGGCCGTGAACGACATCAAGGCCAGCAGCGATACGATAACATATTTTTTCATAACTATTCTTTTGTTGGTTGATGATGCTTAGTGACGTTGACGATGCACGGAGACACGTGCCGAGCCGCTCGACGAAGAGCGTGGTGAGGAAGAACGCTTCGAGCGCACCTTCGGTTCGCGGGCTGCCTTCTGCTCTTTTTCGGCCGGTTTCTGGTCGACATCGCCCGAACCGCTGCGGCGGTTGCGCACACTGCGCTTTTTCTTCACCTTGACATTGGCCTGGGCGTTGGCAATGCTGTCGAGCGAGTCTTTCTTCTCCTGATCGCCCCAGACGGTCTTCTCGAAGGCCATCAGCTCGTCTTCTATCTTCTTCTGTTCGGCCTTCATGATGGAGTCGTTGCCGTTGGCCACCTGAGCCAGCGTCTGTCCGAGCAGGTTGTTGGTCTTGTAAATCTTGCCCTTGTACATGTTCTTCGTAAAGAAGTCGTCGGCCGACATGGTGGCAGCATTGTTCTTGTCGCTTGTCATCAGGACAAACTTGCCGAGGAAGGGAGCCAGGTCGTCGTACTTCACCCAGAAGAGGGGATATTTCGAAGTGCCGTCGCCGAAGTCGTCCTCACGGTTCAACACCGGACAGAGTGCAACGACCTTGCGGTGGAAGGCAGCATTGGCCTGGTCGTAGTAGGCACTCTCCTTCAGATAGTAGCTCTTCACCTCGGCCGAAGGATAGTCGCTGGGGTCGATGCGCATGCGCCCCTCGTCGTTCACCTCATAGTAGATATGATAGTTGTCGAGGATGGTCTTTCCCTTGATGCGCGCCTTCGGCTCGAACGACTCGCTGTCGCTGACGGGCGAATACTCGTAGGCGGGAACTCTCCCTGACAGTACGAGCTGGAAGATATAGACGAAGAGGTTCACCTGCGAGCCGATGGCCTCCTTGGGATAGTAGAGTCCGGCATTCTCCGCCTCGCTGAGATCTACCTCGCGATAGATGTCGCGACGCCACACGACATCCTCCGACATCGCCTGCGCCACAGGGAAGGATATCTGTGCGCGGGTGGTCATGTTGTCGGCGTTCGACTTCTGCTGTTGCTGTTTCTTCTGCTGCTCCTGTCGGCGTGCAGCGGGCTGTGCCACTACCGAAAGGGCGACACAGGCCAAGACTGCTATGATTGTTACTCTTTTCATTCTTCTGGGATGATTGGGATTTACTGGGATTAATTGGGATGATTGAGAACTTACTTCACGATGACCTCCATCGCTCCTGGCAGGGTGCGGGCGATGCCGTCGGGACCGACAGCCTGCACGTGGGTGATGTAGAATCGCTTGTTACGGGCCAGCTTGCGGAAGGTGTCCTTCTGCCGCTCGTTGAAGGCAGAACCCTGGCTGACGTATGGCACGGCATTACCCATGTTGTCGTAGAAGACAGCCTCGAAGCCCGTCACGCGGAACTCGATGTCGAGCAGTCCGTCGTCGATGGCGGCATGCAGGTTGCTGAGCGACATGAGCTGTGCCTTCTGCAGGCCTCCGCCCTTGAAGCGGTTGTCGCCGACAACGAGATAAGGTGTTGGGTCGGGCAGTTTGCGCACCTTGAACGTCACGGGAGCCATTGTACGGGTGGTTCCCTTGTCGTTGACGGTGACGGTGAACGTCACGTCCTTACCCACCGACGACGGTACGGCAACATAATGGCCGTCGCCCTTCGCCGTGAGTGTGCCGCCACTCATGCTGACGTTGACGGCATTGGCCGGCACACCGCCGACGCTGACGGTCATCGGGTTCTGATAGCCGGCATAGAGCACGTTCATCAGGTCGGCAGCCACCGTAGCACTGTTGGGAGCCGGTATGACACTATATTTCTGCAGGAAGTCGCGACGGATGGTCTCGCCGGCAGCGTTCTTCGTGAGCAGATAGCCTCCGAAGGAGTGTTCTCCTACCCCACTGGCCGTGAAGGCATAGCGCCCGTTGCTGGTATTGATGCGCGTGCCGCCTACATAGATTTCGGGTTGCTGTGTGGTATCGACGGCAGCCATGACGATGTTGGCCGTGAACTGCTCACCGGGATAGAGCACCGTCTTCTCCGGGATGACGAAGGCGTCGAGCTTGTTCACACGGATATCCTTCACGTCGACATTGGCCACCAGCGAGTGGAGCACTTCGCCCTCGGCATAGCGCACGTCGCTCTGCAGTTTGGAGAGCAGCGTGACAGCCGCTGCCACGGGCATTCCCTCGAACATTGCTTCCTGCCAGTTCTTGCCCAGACCTTTCGACTTCTGGGGTATCTCGGTGGTGAGGTTGTTGCGGATAAGGTCCTGCTGGCGCTTCTCGGGCACCATCTTCAGGATGCGCTCACGGAACGAGTTGATGGCATTGTAGAGCTGCTGACCACGACCGCGACCGGGAGCGAGCATCACCTGCGAGGCAGCCTCGAGGTCTTCCTTGTTGACGATATTGTGTACATCCCCGTTCTTGCCGTCGGCCTCGCGGACGATAGCCTCTTTCAGCTCCTGGGCGAAATTGTAGAGCGAGTCGCTCATACGCTTCACTGCCGTGGCCTTGTCGAACCATTGCTTCACCTTCTCGGGGTTCTGTTTCATCATCTCCTCGAAGTCGGTATAGATGGCCTTGTTCTCCTTCGTCGAGTTGGCTGTAGTGCGGCCGAGGCTCTCCTCAACAATAGAGAAGCCCTCGAGCACCTCCGTAGAGACGTTCAGAGCCAGCATAGCCATCAGCACGACATACATCAGGTTGATCATCTTCTGGCGCGGCGAAACGGGTCTTTTCTTGATTGCCATAGAGTTTTTTAATTTTCGATTTTGTCGATTTTGTCAGAATTCCGGTATTACGGTATCCCGTTTTTCCGTTATTTCGATATTACGATGATAAGATTGCAAATTACGGCTGCGGCTGGGCGGCAGCTGCAGCACCAGGCATATTGACCGTCATGGCCTCGATCATGCGGGTGTAGATGCGGTTGAGCTCTTCTATCTGCGAGGCCATCCGCTTCATCTGGGCGTTGATTTCGTCGGTGGTGCCAATCTGCGAGCTGGCTGTCTTAAGCTGCATCTCGTAGATCTTGCAGATGCCCGTGAGCGTGCGGTTGAGGTTCTCCATCTCCTCCGAGTCGGTAGTGAGGCGACGGCTCTGTTCCGAAACCTTCTCCAGCACCTCGGTGAGCTCCTTGAGCTGTTCGACATAGCCGTTGGTAGCCTCGGTCATCTCCTCCGAAATGCTCTTCGAAGCAAGCATCTCCGTATCGAGGACAGCTGCGGCATTCGGGTCGACGACACCGCCGATGACACCACCGCCAATCACGCCGCCTCCGACAACGCCACCGCCACCGACGGCACCTCCGTTGACAACGACGCCGGAACTCTCACCTACAGCACCTGTGGCAATACCTGTGCCGCCACCGATGATGATGGTGCCGCCACCGGCCGTGCCAGCACCTTGCTGCACGACGACGGGATTGCCCTCTTCGTCAAGCTCTGTTTCTGTCGGCTCGCCATCCTCCTCTTGCTCTCGCAGATGCGTGGGCAGGTCCATGCCGTCGGCAGTCTTGTCGAACGGACGGTCGAAGGCCGAGATGAAGAACACGAACACCTCCGTACCCATTCCGAGGAAGAGGAAGAAGTTGGCTCCCGGCAGGTGGGTCAGCTTGAAGAGCGTACCCAAGATCACGATACTGGCGCCCCACGAGTAGGCGTAGTTAAGGAACGTCTGTCCGGGGACGCTGTCCATCCACTTCTGCAGACGATAAACGATATTGAATTTGCTGTATCGGGTCATTATGATTTACGATTTGACGATTTTCTATTTACGATTGATTCGACTGTTGAGTCATTGACATTTTTACGATTGACGGGTGCGAGGCTTGTTCAGTGGGCTGTAGTGATACTGAAGTTTCGCTTCGTCTCACGCATGGTCTTTATCTTCACTTTTTTTTTCCGCCCTTCTTCTGCTTATCGCTCGACGAGCTTGCCAGCGAGCGAACACAGCGGAAACCAATGTAGCAACGCGGCTGGTTCTGATATTCCCACGTGCGCCATGCCGAGCGGATATAGCTCTCGGGATCTTTCCACGAACCGCCCCTGACGCTCTTCTTCTTCAGGCGGTAGGGGTCTTCCTTGGCGGCCTTGTAGTCGAGCTGCGGGTTGATGTCGTTCATCGCATCCACGCCGGCCTCGGTATAGATGGTACTGGTCCATTCGGCCACGTTGCCGGCCATGTCGCACAGTCCGTTGCTGTTGGTGCCATAGATGCCCACCTTGCTGGTGATGAGATTGCCGTCCTTGGTGTAGTTGCCGCGGTCGGGCTTGAAGTTGGCGTAGAAACAACCATCTTCACTTTTCGTATCGCCTTGGTTCTCCCACGGGAACTCCGTTCCGTCTTTACCGCGTGCGGCATACTCCCACTCGGCCTCCGTCGGCAGGCGGTAGCGCTGCACGTAGCGAGCCTGGTCGCCCAGTCCCTTCAGCAGATAGTCAGTGCGCCAGGCACAGAAGGCGTTGGCCTGCTCCCAGCTGACGCCCACCACGGGATAGTCGTTGTAGGCGGGGTTAGAGAAGTAGTAGCGCATGTAGCCCTCGTTCTCCGAGTTCTTGAAGTCGTTCACCCAACAGGTAGTGTCGGGATAGATATTGACGATGTAGGTATTGAGGAAGTCCCACGGTCCGGTCAGCGGACGCTCGATGGTCTCGCGTACGATACGTCCCTCGTCGTCAATATAGGCCGTATCTTTCGAGATCATCACCACCTCGTTGGGGTCGACGACATGGTCGGTGTTGAGGTCGCGCTCCTCGGGAACCAAGCGGTTGCGGCGCAAGGCTGCCGTGGTGTAGTCGTAGATCTCGTAGCGATAGTTCATCTGGCTGGCATCGAGCATCTTCTCGCCCGTGACGGGATTGGTCACGTAGAGGCTCTCGATGGCACGTTGCTCGTCCTCGTTGGGCTTGCGCGGCAGCGACTTCTTCCAGTTGAGGTGAGGTGTCACGGGGTCGCCGTTCTTGTCTTCCGTGATCATATACGTCTCGTCGCCGCCATACGACGGGTCGGCCAGACGCGTACGGAGGATGCTGTCGCGCACCCACATCACGAACTGCTTATACTTCGAGTTGGTCACCTCCGTCTCGTCCATCCAGAAGCCGTCAACAGAGATGTCCTTCACCGGTGTCTGCTTACCCCAGAGCGAGTCGGTCTGTTCTGTTCCCATACGCAGATAGCCACGCTTCACCAGGGTCATGCCGAAAGGAGTAGGCTCGGCAAATCCTCTGCCGCCCACACCAGTCACTTCACCGCCGCTGCCGCCTCCCTTGGCGAGTTTGCTTCCGAAGCAACCCGTCAGGCAGATCATTGCCACGAGGCACAGGGCCATTGTT
>JAGBLC010000182.1 GCA_017635615.1 Prevotella sp. | reverse complement strand
GCCTCGGTACACAAATTTGTGGACCACAAAGTTGTGTACCAAGGACGAAAATGTTGTTCTTTAGGATTGCGGGGGCAGACTGACGGCTTCAATGATGCTTTGGTTTGCCCGGTCGATGACGTTGCTGCTGATGGAGTCGAGATAGATGCGCGTTGTCTTCTCGCTGGTATGGCCCATGCTCTCGCTGATGACGCTGATGGGAATGTCCAGGTTGCGTGCAATGGTGGCCCATGAGTGGCGTGCCACGTAGGTGGTGAGCGGGTGCTGCAGGCCCAGAGCTATGCCGATGTCCTTCAGGTGACGGTTGACGCGCCGCTGGCACCGGCGGTATTGCTGGTAGGACGGTTCGGTCTGGTTGGTGATGATGGGTAGCAGGAACGGCGAATCGTTTGCATATTTGCTGGTGATTTCGATCAGCTCTTTCTCGCACTTCACCTGTAGCCGTTGTCCTGTCTTTCGGCGCTGATAGACGATGACATTGGCCACGATGTCTGTCTTCATCAGATAAGCCATATCGACAAACGACATGCCGCGGGCATAGAAGCTGAAGAAGAACATGTCGATGGCAAACTGCTTCTCCTTGCTCACCTTGGGGTAGAGGCGCTGTATCTCTTGCAGCAATTCGGCTGAAATGGCCCGTTTGCGTGTCCGTTCCACACCGGTGTAGACGTGGCGGAACGGCTTTATGTCAGGAAGTTCGTGTTGGTCGATGGCTCTGTTGTAGACAGCCCGCAGGATGCGCATATAGAAAGAGATGGTGTTCTTCTTCACCCCCCGCTGCTTCAACCATGTTTCGTAGGCATTAATCAGGTGGTGGTCGATTTCCCCAAGACGGCAGTCCTTTCCCTTGCGAAAATGGGCAAAGCTACTGCGTGCGCTGAGGTAGGTTTCGGTCGTTCGCAGTTGTCCTTTTGCACGAAGCGAGTCGATGACCTTGTCCATAAAACAGAGAAAAGCAGGTTCCGTGGAAGCCTGTACCTCCTCTTCCAGCGCCAACTGTGCCGGATTAAGCCTGATGACCACCTCTTTTTGAGAGTTTAGTAGCAGTTCCTGGGGTATCTCAATTCTGATGAAAGGCATCCTATATAAACGAAAATTGCTCCCCTCAGCAGGGGAGCAACTTTGAATTTAGTAATTATTTATTTAACTATGTATTTTTCTCCGTTGACAATGTAAACACCTTTCATAACCCCATCGAAATTCTTCGCTTTCTCTCTGACAAGTACACCATTCAGGTCGTAGATGTCGAAGGTGCCTCCGGCAGCGATGATGTCGTCTATGCCAGTCTTGGGTTCGATGGTCAGCGTACCATTCTCATACTTCAGTTCGTAGTTGGGGGCCTCACCGCCACTGACGTAGATGGTGTAGTCGCCCACCTCGCTGGTGCTCGTGGCGTCGCAGGTCGCCACGGGGAATGATGTGAACACGCCAGGTGTGTACTCGTTCTCACGGTTCTTGAAACCGAAGTATACGAGGTAGAACGTCGGCACTTCCTCGCCCTGGTTCATGGAGTAGCTACCCGGAGTGACGGTGAGCGGAGCCTTCTCGATGGTGAGCGTACCGTTGACGAAGGTGGCCTTCTTGTTCTTCACCGTACCCTTTGAGATGACGATGTCGTAGGTGCCTACGGGCGATCCGACGGTTGCATCGCACGTGATGGCGGGTGTACCCATCACCTGTCCGCCCTCGACGGTGTACTCAAACTCAGGAATCTCGTCGCCATACTCGATGGTGTAGCTCTTGGCCGTGATGGTAGAGGGCTCCTCTGTCGGCTCAACGAGGTTGCATGCGATGACATCGTCCTGATGGTTGGCATCGATGGCGAGGTAGGCCGAATTGGCTGCCAGAGCGCCCGAGCCCTTGATGAAGCGCGGTGTACCGCCGTCGTTGCCGAAGATACGCATCGTATTGGCGTTGAAGGCCACCTGGTTCTTGTGAGTGAAGGTGCCGTTGGTCTTGTTGATGTTGAAGTAGACGCCCTTCAGCAGGTTGCCGCTGACGCTGGCTACGGTCTCGTAGATGGGCAGCAGCTTGGCTGTGGCCGATGTAGAGTTGAGGATGACCGGCGTAGCTGCAGGCACCTTGTTCTTGATCTCCACCATGTTGGCCTTACCCTCGCTGTCGTAGCCGTTGGCGTAGTATGCTGTCACGCCTGCAGGGAGCTGATAGGCGAACGAAGAATAGAACGACATATAGTGCTCGCCGTCTTCGTCGGTCAGCGTCGGGTTGATGACCAGAGCGTTGTCAGAGTTGTTCACCGGAACAACGAACCAAGCGCTCGTACCCGGATTGTCAATGCCCAGCTTGCCATTCTCGTCGTCGAGATAAACGGTTGCCGAGGCACCGCTTGAGGCAGCACGGATGACAGCCGAATAGGTGGGCATGCCGTCGCGGTCGCCAGCGTATGTGATGGAGAAGTTGGTCTCGTTGCGGTTCATGATGGAGTAGATGTCCGTACCCTGAGCCTTCAGGTTGTAGTACTGCGAACCACGTTTTTCCAAGAGGATAATCGACCCTGGGTCGGTTTGTGCCTGAGCTGCGGTGATGAGTTCGATGGCACCAAGGTCCATTGTCGGCGTACCGTTGACGCGTTTCGACTGATCTTTGTCGTCGTGAACAGAGATGTATCTCTTTGTCACAGCATTGTAGATACGGTAGTAGCCATTCTCAAGCGGCTGAAGGTTCTGCGCGCTTGTCTTCACTCCAACCATGCTGAGCATGGCAATCAAAGCGAATGTGATTTTTTTCATAATCTTTGAAATACTTTTTGTTAATTACTAAAATTCTGCATTCTTAGGAGTACGCGGGAAGGGGATGACATCGCGGATGTTCTGCATTCCCGTGACAAAGAGGATGAGGCGTTCGAATCCGAGTCCGAATCCGCCGTGCGGGCAGCTGCCCCAGCGTCGTGTGTCGATGTACCACCAGAGGTGCGACTGGTCCATCTTGCGGCGTTTCACCTCGCTCATGAGCTTGTCGTAGCTCTCTTCACGTACGGAGCCGCCGATGATCTCGCCAATCTGCGGGAAGAGCACGTCGGTACCCTGCATCGTCGGGCCAGGAGCGACGGCACCCTTGTAGCCTACCGACGGTCCGTCGGCGTTGCCTTCTTCCGTCGGGGTGTTCTGCTTCATATAGAACGACTTGAACGAGCGTGGATAGTCGGTCATGATGACGGGCTTCTTGAAGTGTTCCTCCACGAGGTAGCGCTCGTGCTCGCTGGCGAGGTCGTCGCCCCAGTTGCAGGGGAACTCAAACTTGCGTCCGTCCTTGATGGCCTGCTGCAGGATGTTGATACCCTCGGTGTAAGGCAGGCGGACGAACGTCTCCTTCAATACACCCTCCAGGCGTGCAATGAGCGTCTTGTCGACCATCTTGTTGAGGAACTCAAGGTCGTCCTTGCAGTTGTCGAGCGCCCAGCGCACGCAATACTTGATGAAGTCTTCTTCAAGGTCCATCAGATCTTCCTGGTCGAGGAAGGCCACCTCCGGCTCTACCATCCAGAACTCTGCCAAGTGGCGCGGTGTGTTGCTGTTCTCTGCGCGGAAGGTGGGTCCGAACGTGTAGATGGCTCCCAGGGCCGTTGCTCCGAGTTCGCCTTCGAGCTGTCCGCTCACGGTGAGTGAAGTCTGCTCGCCGAAGAAGTCGTCGTCGTAGATAATCTTCCCCTGCTCGTCTTTTTTCAGGTCGTAGAGGTTTTTCGTCGTCACCTGGAACATGTTGCCGGCTCCTTCGCAGTCGCTGGCAGTGATGAGCGGTGTGTGGAAATAGAAGAATCCATGCTCGTGGAAATAGGTGTGGATGGCCATTGCCATGTTGTGGCGTATGCGCATGACGGCGCCGAAGGTGTTGGTGCGCAGGCGCATGTGTGCGTTCTTGCGCATCACCTCGAACGACTGGCCTTTCTTCTGCATCGGATAGTCGTTGCCGCAGAGACCGTAGATGGTAATCTGTTGGCATTTCACCTCAGAGGCCTGCCCCTGAGCGGGACTCTCCACGAGTGTGCCTGTCACACCGATGCAGGCACCGGTCGTTATCTGCTTCAGCGTCTCTTCATCCACCGTGCCGGCGTCCACCACCACCTGAATGTTCTTGATGGTCGATCCGTCGTTCAGCGCTATGAAGTCAACGGCTTTGCTGCTGCGGTGCGTGCGCACCCAGCCCATCACCGTTATCTCCTTTCCATAATCTGTGCTCTGAAGAGCATCAATCACTTTCGTTCTTCTCATATCTTGCGAATTAATAGTCTTTCAAATTGTTGTTTTCTTCTGCGAACCAGATTATTCGAAAGCACCCATGCGCAGCATGTCAACCTCCTTCTCGGTGAGGAATCGCCAGTCGCCGCGGCGCAGGTTCTTCTTGGTAAGGCCGGCAAACTGTACTCGGTCGAGGCGGATGACGCGGTAGCCCAGTGCCTCGAAGATGCGTCGTACGATGCGGTTCTTTCCGCTATGAATCTCGATGCCCACCTGGCTCTTGTCCTGTTCGGAAGCATAGTCGATGGCGTCGGCATGCACCTCGCCGTCGTCGAGCTCGATGCCCTCGGCAATCTGCTGCATGTCGTGTGCGGTGACGTTCTTGTCGAGGTAGACGTGGTAGACCTTCTTCTTCAGGAACTTCGGGTGCGTCAGCTTCGAAGCCAAGTCGCCGTCGTTGGTGAGGAGCAGCACGCCGGTGGTGTTGCGGTCGAGTCGTCCTACAGGGTAGATGCGCTCTGGGCACACGTTCTTCACCAGGTCCATCACCGTCTTGCGCTGTTGCGGGTCTTCGCTGGTGGTGACATAGTCCTTGGGCTTGTTCAGCAGGACGTACACCTTCTTCTCCAGCGTGACGGGCGTGTCGTGGAACATCACCTCGTCGGAACGCAGAATCTTCGTTCCCAGTTCGGTGACCACCTGTCCGTTGACCGTTACGGCGCCTGCCGTGATGAACTCGTCGGCCTCTCTGCGGCTGCAGATGCCGGCATTGGCCATGAACTTGTTCAGGCGGATGGGCTCGTTCGGGTCGATGTTCTCCTCCTTATATTCGATGCGCTTTTTCAAGCTGTACTTGCTGTTGGGATCGTAGCCGGGACGGTTGAAGCCACTCTGCTGGCGCTGCTGTCCGTAGCTGCCTCGCTGGTTGTAGCCTCCACGCTGATTGTAACCTCCGCGCTGGTTGTATCCACCCTGCTGTCGTGGCTGTCCATAGCCTCCGCGGCTCTGGTATCCTCCCTGCTGTCGCGGCTGGTAGTTGCTGCGCGGCTGGTAACCGGCCTCCTGGTCGTTATCGTAGCGTGGGCGGTATTGCTGACGTGGCTGGTAGCCGCCTTCCTGGTTGGCATCGTAGCGCGGACGGTATCCTCCCTGCTGTCGTGGCTGATAGTTGCTGCGAGGCTGGTAGCCGCCTTCGCGCTGCTGGTATCCGTCGCTGTTGTAGCTGTTGCGCGGGCGATACTGCTGCCGTAGCTGGTAGCTGCTGCGCGGCTGATAGCCTCCCTGCTGTCCGTAGCTGGTACGCGGCCGGTACGAACTCTGTGTCGATGTGCCTTCCGAGGCATTTCCTTCACCATCCTCGCTGGCGGGTGTCGTCGGTCGTGTTGTGTAGGCTCGCTGTGATGTGTGGATGCGGGGGCGTGGTGTGCGTCCCGTCGGACGGTTTCCTGAAAAACTCGATGCCGGGCGATAGCCCTCACGGCCACCCTCGGTGGGGTTCTGTGCTTCAGACTGACCTTCAGTCTTCTTTTCTAAATCTTCTGACATGATACTTTACTAATTTACGATTTACTATTTACTAATTTTCGATTTATTTGGTTGATTTACAATTTATCAATGTTCAATGTTAGTCCTGTATAGTTCCAGGGCGTGATGGCCCTGAGCTCTTGCTTGACACGCTCACTGACGTTCAGCGTCTCGATGAAGCGATGGATAGTTTCTTCGGTCATGTGTTCGTTGGTGCGTGTCAGTGCCTTGAGCGCCTCGTAGGGATGCGGATATCCTTCACGTCGCAGGATGGTCTGTATGGCTTCTGCCACGACGGCCCATGTCTCTTCAAGGTCGCGGTGCAGGGCTTCTTCGTTGAGGATGAGCTTGCGCAGACCTTTGAGGGTGCTTTGCAGGGCGATGATACTATGACCCATCGGCACGCCGATGTTACGCAGCACGGTAGAGTCGGTCAGGTCGCGCTGCAGGCGGCTGATGGGCAGCTTCTGTGCCAGGAACTGCAGCTGCGCGTTGGCCATGCCGAGGTTGCCTTCCGAATTCTCGAAGTCGATGGGGTTCACCTTGTGGGGCATGGCGCTGCTTCCCACCTCGCCGGCCTTGATCTTCTGCTTGAAATACTCCATCGAGATATACATCCAGAAGTCGCGGTCGAGGTCGATGATGATGGTGTTGATGCGGCGCATGGCATCGCAGACGGCGGCCGTCTGGTCGTAGTTGCTGATCTGTGTAGTCCACTCCTCGCGCACGAGTCCGAGCTTTTCGCTGACGAAGCGGTTGCCCACTTCGCGCCAGTCAATCTCGGGATAGGCCACGTGGTGGGCATTGAAGTTGCCTGTGGCACCGCCAAACTTTGCCGTCAGTTCCTCTCTGCGGAGCGAGTTGAGCTGTCTGCGCAGACGATAGGCGAACACCATCACCTCTTTGCCCAGTCGGGTGGGGGAGGCCGGCTGTCCGTGCGTCTTGGCGAGCATTGGTATATCCTTCCATTCCTCAGCGTAAGTCTCGAGCTGCGCGATGAGCTCTTCCACCTGTGGGATGAACACTTCGGCAAGAGCCTCTTTCATGGAGAGAGGCACCGACGTGTTGTTGATATCTTGTGAGGTAAGTCCGAAGTGGATAAACTCCTTGTAGGCTTCCAGTCCTCCGATGGCATCAAACTTCTCTTTGATGAAATACTCCACGGCCTTGACGTCGTGGTTGGTAGTTTTCTCTATCTCCTTCACACGCTGGGCATCAGCCTCGGTGAAGTCCTTGTAGATGAGACGCAGACGGTCGAAAATACCTTTGTCTACTCCCTTCAGTTGTGGCAACGGCATCTCGCAGAGCATGATGAAGTATTCCACCTCCACCCTCACGCGGTAGCGTATCAGGGCGTACTCCGAAAAATAGTCTGCCAGCGGCTCTGTCTTGCCTCTATACCGCCCGTCGACAGGCGATACGGCAGTTAGTACATCCAGTTTCATTCTTCTTAATAGCTTTGTATTCTTGCTTTCTGTATAAATTCCCGTGCAAAGGTAGCAATAAATTCGGAGATACAAAATTTTTTTCCGTAAAAACATTCTTTGTTAATGCTAATTAACGGAGCGACGGGTGTGCCTGTTGTGTTTTGTCAAGAAAAATTCAATTTCAAGTGGGTCAGGAGTGGCCTTCGTTTGCAGAATCTTCCTTCTGCTTGCAAATACGCCCAAAATGAGTGTTTTGCTTAATGTCTTGAACGTCAGTTGCTTGTGCGCGCTTGCTTGCTTTTCTGCCTCGCTTCGTCAAGCAATATGCGTCATTTTGGTGGGCAATGTGCGTCATATTGGTGCGCAGTTTGCGTCAT